>CAUCSW010000001.1 GCA_958445555.1 uncultured Clostridia bacterium
CAGCGATAAATTGACGAAGTACATAACGGAGATCAGAGCGGTCAAGGAGACCTACGAGATCGAAGCCATAGAAAAGGCTCAGAAGATGACCGATGACACGTTCTCTTATATCCTCAATAATATCCGCGCGGGCAGAACCGAGAGAGATGTTATGCTTGATATGGAGTTTTATATGAGAAAGCTCGGCAGCGAAGGAGTCTCTTTCGACTTTATAGTCGTGTCGGGAAAGAATTCGTCTCTGCCGCACGGAGTCCCCTCCGATAAGGTGATCGAGGAGGGAGACTTTGTGACCATGGATTTCGGCGCGGTCGCCGACGGATATCATTCGGATATGACAAGAACGGTTGCAGTCGGCCATGCGACCGATGAAATGATAAAGGTCTATGAGACCGTCCGTGCCGCACAGAGCAAGGCGTTTGAGGTCATAAGACCCGGCGCGGATTGCTTTGAAGTGGATAAAGCCGCTCGCGATCTTATCAATGCCGCGGGATATGAAGGCTGCTTCGGGCACGGCCTCGGTCACAGTGTCGGAGTTGAGATTCACGAAAATCCCAATTTCAATATGCGTTGTCATGAAAAACTGGTTCCCGGCAATATAATGACCGTGGAGCCGGGCATATATCTTGAAAATAAATTCGGTGTGCGTATCGAGGATATGGTCGCGATCACCGATGAAGGCTTCCGCAACCTCACCGCATCCGAGAGGCAGCTCATCATCCTGTAACAAAATACGGGTTGAGTGTAAAACGGTTATGACTGTGAATAAAAAACTCACCGGCAGCCTTGCCGCACTGACGGCTAATGTGATATTCGGCTTCAGCAACTTCTTCTCGGTCAAGGCACTGGGATTTGCCGAGCCGCTCGTGATACTGTCCCTTCGGTTCACGGTTGCCTTCGCGGCACTTTGCCTCATGCGCGTTTTCGGATTGATAAAGCTTTCGTATAAAGGGAAAAAGCTTACCGGACTTGTTCTCATGTGTCTCGCGCAGCCGCTTTGCTATTTTTTAAGTGAGTTGTACGGAATAGATATGACCTCCTCTTCCTTTTCGGGAGTTATGATCTCGCTGGCTCCCGTGGCGGCGGTCATACTGTCGGCGATCTTTCTCAAAGAACGACCCTCGGCACTGCAGGCGGTCTTTGCGGCAGTCTCGGTAGCGGGAGCGGCGGGAATGAATCTCTTTGGGGGAGACGGAGGAGGAAACAAACCGCTCGGCGCGCTGCTTTTGGCGGCTGCGGTACTGTCTGCGGCGGTGTTCAATATACTCAGCAGACGCGAGTCGGCGCGCTTTTCTCCTACCGAGCGAACATTTTTTATGATGGGAACGGGCGCTCTCGGATTCACCGCGGCGGCGATAGCGGTTTACGGCAAAGGATACTTTACCGCAGCCGCGTCGGCGTTGACCGAGCCTGTCTTTGATATTTCACTCGGATATCTTGCTCTCGTTTCTTCGGTAGCGTCTTACTTTTTGTATAACTATGCAACCTCAAATATAAGCGTTGTCCGGGCAACCTCGTTTTCTAATGTGATAGCCGTCGTTTCGGTGCTCGGAGGCGTGCTGCTGCTTAACGAAAGCTTCGGCGCTGTCGAGGCGGTCTGTTCTGCGTTGATAATAGTCGGCGTATTCGGAGTAAATCTTGCGGGCGCCGAAAGATCGGGTAAACAGAAGGAGTGCAGATGATATGAAATTCGTTACATTTAATATCCGCTACAAATGGGACGGGGACGGAATAAACAGCTTCGTCCACCGCGCCGGGTCGGTGCTCGATAAGATAGATACCGAAAGCCCCGATATAATATGCTTCCAGGAGGCATCCGAAAAAATAGGTGATTTTCTTAGAAAGCATCTGACCGATTATGCGTTTTGCGGCGTGGGAAGGGAAAAGGATCTCGGCGGCGAGGCAATGCTCGTTGCGGTGAAAAAGGATACCTTCCGTATAGAGTCAAGCTATACAGAGTGGTATTCCCCTACACCGAGCATTCCGGGTTCCCGCCACGAGGGCCAAAATGTGTGCCCGCGCACCTTTAACAGGGTCACGGTGACACGCCTCGGCGACAATAAGAGGTTCAGGATCTACGATACGCATTTTGATTACGAGAAGCCGGAGATCCGACTTCTTGAGGCCGAACAACTTAAAGCCGATATTGAAAAGGTGTTCGCCGCAGATCCGCTGCCCACCGTTGTCGCCGGCGATCTCAATGCGCTGCCCGGAACTAAGGAGATATCCCTGCTTCTCGGCATTGATACACCCCGCCTTAACGATCTCACGACCGGGCTTGAGAGAACCTGCCACGGCTTCGGAGGCAGGGATAATACCGACGGCTTTGAAAAGATAGATTATATTTTCTGCACGGACGACTTAAAAAAGAATGCCTCCGAGGCATCGCTCTGGGCCGACGGCTCGGACGGCATCTGGCTTTCCGACCACTATCCCGTTGCAGTCGAACTTTAGCGGGATCATCTGTCGGCTGCCGTCATATCGTTTTGAATTTTGATCTCGCAGCGGCCCTGATTCTGATCTTGACCGTGATTATGCCTTGATTTATGCTTTTTGATCTTGACTTTGTCCATTATGCCTCCCACAGCTTCTGATCGGCTCTGCCCTTGGCAACCAAGTCTGCCTCTTGTGGCCGGAGATGAAAGAATCTTGAACACATCTTGTAACAGAAGGCTGAATTTATTCGTCTTAACACGCAGACATATGAAGCGTCTGCTGATAAACTACAAGTCTACAATAACATAAAGAAGGTTTGTAAAATGTCAGAGAAAAAGTTTGACTTCAGCGGTAATTTCGGTTTTCCGGAGCTTTACCACGATCAGGCACTCTATTTTCTGAATAAGACGGAACCCGACAAAAATGATGAACTGATTATTCGTCTGCGCGCAGCAAAAGGCAGCATAAGCGCCGCCGATCTTTGCATCATGACAGAAGGAGAAGGAGAAATAACCGAACACCGAATGAGCAATATCGGCTCTTTTGTAGATAAAACGGGCAGGTATGAGTTTTACGAAACCGCTGTTTGCAGTCTTGACAAGCCGTTTTTCTACTGCTTCCGTATCTGTTCCGTTGCTGACAACGAGGTGTATTATTATTCACAGTTAACCGGTCAAGACTCTTTCGAAAAGTTTTCCCTGCCGAAAGAAATGCCGCTTAAGTATCCCGATATTGAACAAAACGGCTGGTATATCCGCCCCGGATATAAAGGCCCCTCTTGGGCTGCGGGGATATCTTGGTATTCGATTATGCCGGATGCGTTTTACAACGGAGATCCTACAAATGACGATATGCAGTCGGATGAAAACTATGATCAGCCGTGGAATCTGAACCACGTCGATCTCCGCGATCGTTACGGCGGAGATTTTCAGGGCATTATGGATAAAGCGGACTATATAAAGGAACTCGGATGCGACGGAGTTTTCTATGATCCTATCCAAAAGGCAGAGCAGAATGCAGGCTACGGTACCGATGATTTCGATCAAATTGAGTCAACCTTCGGAAATGCGGATAAGTATTCGGAATTCATCGAATATATGCACGGCAAGGGTCTGCGGCTCATGCAGGATGTTGTTGTTTACTTTGCCCCGTCCAACGGCATGCTGATAAACCGTCTCGACAGATGGCCGACACCGCGGCTTGAAGCTGCAAAAAAAGGAGAATCGCTCAACAAGGAAAGCCCGTACTATGACATGTTTTGCGATGCCGACAACGGCGGTCATCCGATGTGGGACGGCATGACCCTTAATCACTGCCGCAAGTCGGTCGGAGATATGCTGTACGGCTCTCCCGAAACGCCGCTGCTCCGTTATGCAAGCAAGGAACAGGGATTCGGCGTTGACGGCTATAGGTTTGATTGCGGCGGCTGGATAACGGGTCACGACGGGACAAGCGATGATTACCCGTGGAGCGGCGATCAGATTAAGGGAAGGCACTCGAACGAAAGAACCGAGCGTGTAATGTCCACCATCTATGACAGGTTGAGGGCGGTAAATCCCGAATTCAATGTGCTTTCGGAATCTTCAGGCAATCATCAGCTCCGCGCAGGCTGCTGGGACAGTGAATGGTCGCTCGGCTTGAATGCTAATTTTGAAAAACTTATCGATCCTGAAAGGGGCGGCTCGCTGAACGATATATACAAAACGATGGTAAACAGCTGTCTTATAAGCAAACCCAGAAGCGTAGCATTGTGCGCAAAGCTTCAGGTAAATACTCATGATCAGTCCAGAAACTACATGCGTCCCGAAAAATTCAATGCATGGAAGACCGCAAGATTGATTCAGATGACATATGTCGGCTCACCGTCGGTTTACTACGGAGAGGAACATAATTTCGGCGGATCGACATTCAGGAACAGATACGGTGAACGCCGCAACGGGTTTTCCTACTTTGATTGGGACGAATCAAAATGGGATTATAGAATTCATAACTTCTTCAAAGCGATGCTTGAGCTGCGGAGGGAGTATCCGGCAGTAAAGACCGGCGCGTATGTTCATCTGGGTCATAATGATGACTCGATTGACTATGCACGTTTTGATGAAGACGGTACCGTTATTACGCTGACAAATCAAACCGATGAAACGATCGGGCATACCGTAAATGCCGCATCCTGCAATCTTGCGGACGGTACCGTAATGACCGATTGGCTTACCGGAGAAGAGTTTAATGTGAAGAACGGTATGCTTGATGTTGATGTGATACCCGGCGGCAGAATTTTGGTCAACGGCGGCAGGAAAACATCTTCCTTCCGTCTCGGCTTCGCTGCTGTTTGTCTTGAAGACGGCGAAAAGGCGGATTGCAGCGGCGATGTTGCGATTGAGACCGAAAACAGCGTAACAATTGCCGGCGCGGACATGTTAAAGTTCTATAGTTTGCCCGCTTTTGCAAGCTTTGAGTTTGCGGTGAGGGTGAACGGAGTCGGCACTGCGATAATCAGAAACGGTCTGCATAAAGATTCAATTTGTTATAAAGCCGAGCATAGAAACGGCATCGTTACCGTCTTTGCTTGCGGCAAGGTTCTGACAACCGCCGAGTGTGACGGAAATATCGTTATCTGCCGCGCGGCTGACAATACATTCAGCGTCAAAGGTATTGAGGGCAGCGAGATAAAACTGCCGATGAATGATAAGGTGTATGTCGGATTTGGGGATGTCGACGGAAAAGCGACCTTCACCAATCCGGAAATCAGGGGTCTTGAGGAAAGACCTCTTGCCGAAAGCTTTAACGGCGTACCGGCGCCTATGTTCAATGAGACGGACAGTTTTGATATCCGAAACGGACACCTTGTGCTCGGCGGTAACAGTGAGATTACCACTCGTTCCACAGACGATGACTGGACCTTCAAGGTGAAGCTTGCCTATTTACCCGCAAGTGCAAACGATTGGGCAGGCGTCATATCTAAACAGGACGAGAATAACAGGGTCATCGCAGGCAGAATGTATGAAAGCGGCAACGTTTATCTCTTTGCCGCAAAGACCTCCGGCGGAGTGCCTGTTATAACCGAGAAGTTGTTGGATGCCCATCCGGAAAGCGAAATCATTCTTCAACTGCAGCGTATAGGAACATTTTACACTGCGGTTTATTCTTATGACGGTGAGTGTTGGCATTCTTTGGGTGACAGCATATTTATGAATTTGTGTGTTGAACATCCCGGAGTGCAGGTACACGGTAAAACGGCGGCAACAATTGACTATGTAAGCTTCGGCGATGCGATAAATGACGGCAAGTCGTTCTTTACACCTTTTACTCCCACATTGCCGGAACCGCTTATTCCTTACAATGAGAGAATGTGCAAATATAAAATACGGTTTGTCGGTAAAGAGTGGGAAAAAGCGCCGGAAGGCTATCGCAACCCGGATGTCTCCGACGGACAGATTGCCGTTATCAACAAGGAGTATAAGAACTTTAGAGCGGAAGCTTCATTCCGTGTTCTCGGCGGAAACGGCTGGGCAGGTTTTACCTTCGGAAAACCGTTCTTTGATTCCTCGGTGGATTCGGCATATTCGCTTCGACTTAACGTCAACGGCGTAATCAAGTTGTGTAAAGGAAACATTGAAATAGCATCGGCAACGGCTCCGGAGACTCATATGCAGACGCGTCTTGTTCTTGAGGTTAAGGGCGACAGAGCAGTCGTGTATTCGGGAAGAAAAGCCGAGCCGGTCATAATGACCGAGCTGTCCGGGTATAACGGAGGATACTTCTCGTTTGCGACGGGAGACGCCGCTGCAGATGTCGGAAACTTCAACATCTGTTCGGATAAGGATAGATTTTATGCTTTTGGAATGTGGAACTACCGCGTGGAAAACAGAAGCATAATAGCGACCGGCGAAGGAAAAACAAGCGTGTTCCTGCGGGGGGGTTGCACTTACCGATTATGTTCTTACAACAAGCGTCAGACTTAACCGTTATAAACCCGAGTCTGCAAGCGCGGGACTTCTGCTTTCCAATATGTACGGCATTGATAATTCTCATGAGCATGTGGGCATTTATCTTTCGACAGACCTTGAAGGTAATGTGCGTCTTAAATATAAGGACGAGGATCTCCTGCCGCCCCACAGACTGGAAACGACCGATGTTCCCGTGAAGTTCACGGTTGTAAAACAAGGTAGAAAGTATACGATTTATGTCGGCAATTCCGCAAAATCGGTATTTGAATATGAGGAGCCGGTTCTAACGGGAAGCGTATACTCGCTTGAGTCGCACAATTCCAATACTGTTTTTTCGGATATAGCGATCTGCAACATTCAAAGAAATACCGATCCTTTGACATTGGATATCTGCAGCCATCTGAAATAATCAACCCGATCCTGAATACGATTCCGGGCTGTTGAACACGGCAGGCCCGTGCGAAATTGCCGCCGCTTGGATGAAATCGGCAATTATCCGCAGAAAAGCAGGGTGTTGATTTTCGGCATGCTCTTATTCGGAAAAACATATATTCGTCATCGGACTGCGGAGTGAGTCGTTTTTATGTTATATGCAGCATAAAAGCCGTGCAGCTCGGCAGTGACAATTCAGCATCGTTTCGGTAACCGTGGCCGTTTTATCCGGTCACGGTTTTTTTGATAATTTGCGGTTGCATTTTCGACCGTATGGAATTATAATATAAAATGAGTATTGCTCCGAATACGGCGCGGTGCGGCAAACGTCTGCGCGCTGCAGCCTGCTTAGGTGCCCAAGAGCCGTATTTCGGAAGTCACGGTCAGCCTGTGCGAAGAGGATAGGCAAGCCCGATCCGATCGGACGCGGCGCGAAGGACAACATACACGCGCGGCACGATCGGCGAAACACAAATAAAAACAATGATTCCAAAAGTCGTTGTCGGAACGGAGATAAAGATGAAAAAACTTGAAATAAAGGATCTGTTGAGGGTACTCCGATCAAAATTCTGGATAGTTATCGCGGCAGTAGTCATTTGTGCGGCGCTGAGCTTTTCATACTGTGCCTTTTTGGCGACCCCGTTGTATTCCTCAAGCGCGATAATCGCCGTCACGACGGGCGGGATCTCAAATGACAATACCGAAACAAAGAATCAAACGATGACCACCGCAGCGGTCTCGACATCACTCAATATGCTGCCTACCTATATAGGCGCCCTGCGCAACGGCGGCCTTCTTTACGAAATGACTGCCGAACGTCTTTCACAAAGAGCGGGAGAGTTCGCGACCTCGAAGACCTACAGTGCCGCAGAACTAAAACAGATGGTGACCTGGACATATGTCGACGATGAGCTTAATGTTACGCTTACCGTCAAATCGAAGGATCCTAAGGACGCATACATAATAGCCAAAGAGATTGCCGATACGGCAGACAGCTATCTGAAGGTGCCTTACCGCTTCTCTGCCGCCACCGTTATAAATTCACCCAACAGCGCCAAGCTTTCCTACCCCAATCAGCCTCTGTTTATCGTGGTTGCCGCGTTGCTCGGACTTGTCGTTTCGGTTGCGATCATTTATATCTATGCTATAACCGATAACACGGTCAAGAATGAGGACGACCTTATCGAAAACGGATTTACGGTTCTCGGCTCGGTGCCCGATCTGAATGAAACCTCAAAAGGAGGCGCGTACTGCCGTGTATAACAAGGAAGAAATAAAGCAGCCCGAATCGATTGCGGCGGCAGAGAGAAAAAAGCTGTCGTTCAATGCAACCGAAGCATATAAGACGATTCAAATGAATGTGGTTTTCATGCTTTCCCAGAGTGAGCATAAAAGCTTCGTGGTATCAAGCATCGCGGCAGGTGAGGGGAAGAGTACCACCACCGTCAACCTTGCAAGAACATTTGCACAAATGGGAAACCGCGTATTGCTTGTCGACGCTGACATGAGGAAGCCTTCGGTTCACAGAAAAATGAAGCTTTCCAACGCTAAAGGACTTTCTTCGGTGCTTGTCGGCTTCTGCTCTGCCGATGAAGCAATACAGAAAATAGAAAATAATCTCGATGTTATAACATCGGGCCCCATCCCGCCGAACCAGACCGAGCTGCTTTGCTCTACCGCCATGAAGGTGCTTGCAAGAGGTCTTGAAGAACGATATGATTATGTAATCTACGACACACCTCCGTTAGGCATCGTTTCGGATGCGCTTGTGTTGTCTCCTCTTACCGCGGGCTCTATCGTTGTTGTAAGGTCCGGAATGGCAAACCTTGACGGCATAAAGAAGTCAAAGAGCATCATCGAATCCTCGGGATCAAAGGTGCTGGGATATGTACTTAACGATGTCAAACAGAAAAATAGCAAATATAAGTACTATAATAAGAAAAAATACGACTATTATTACTATTACGGTAACTACGCAGATAAACAGTCCTGAGCGAAAACTATCTTGACAGGAAGCGGTCCCGAACCGCCGCCCGTTACGGACAAGCGGCGGGGAACAGCCGATATATGTGTGAAGGAAGGTGTCGCAATGCTGCTTGATATTCATACCCATATTCTTCCCGGTGTGGATGACGGGGCGAGCAATATCCGGGAGTCGCGAAGACTTCTCGGAATGCTTAAAAGTCAAAAGGTCGACGCTGCACTGTGCACACCGCATATGTATGTTCCGCTTGACGATGCAAAGCAGCATGTTGAGGATATAAAGGCGGCATTTGAAACGGTCGCAAACGACAGGGAAGCGCAGGCGGCGGGAATAGAATTGTTTTTAGGATATGAGGTCGCCTATTTTCCCGGAATGTCGCACTGCGATATGATAAGGGACCTCACATTGGGCGGTACGGATAAGCTGCTCCTTGAAATGCGCCTTGCCCCGGTTACGGACAGGATCGTGGACGATATACTTGAAACGGCTTACCGTTATCACATCGTGCCGGTCTTTGCGCATCTTGAAAGGTATATAAAGATGAGGGGCTTTGACAAGCTGCTTGAGATCATTGAGAGCGGCGACGCACTTGCCCAGGTGACCGCCGCGGTATTTCCCGGAAATGCCGCAAATAAACCGATGGCATCCCTTATAGAAGGCGGATATGTTTCCTTTATCGGAAGCGATTGTCATTCGGTCGACAGAAGACCGCCGATGATCGACGAATTCTTCCGATATGCCGAAAAAAAGTTCAGTGTGGGGTTCACAAACTACATTGAAGAAAATAATTCGGCTCTGTATGACGAGCTGAAGGCGGGCCGCAGGTGATCTGCGGCTTGAACTTTGTCCCGCAGACTTCAAAAATACCGCGGATATCGTTTTTGCAGTCGGAGGGCTTTACGATTATGTGGTCCCGCGGCTCAGAGAGCTTACGGCGGCAGGGAGTGAAACGGATACAATGAAAAGAATAGTTTCGATAATATCGGCGCTGACCCTGCTCCTGCTCGGCGAGGCGGGAGCGGGCAAAGGTGCCCTGAAGGTGTCTGCCGAGCCGGTGGCAATAGGGATGAAGGTCACTGCCGACTCTTCGGATATAACGGCAAAGCTTGCCGATAACAACGCCTCGACCTTAACGACGGTAAAAAGCGGTGCCGCCGTAAATGCCTCGTTCGACGAAGGCGCATCCGTGCTTTATATCGTTTTTAATGACGCTCCGGGAGAATGGACCCTGACGAGCGGAGACAAAAGCGTCAAGGCGGGAACAAACGGCTTTTTGCATGAGTATATAGACCTTGAAAAAGCCTTCGGAGAAAAGGTCTCTTCGCTGAGTATGTCGTTCGGCAGCCAAACCGTGCTCTGCGACATCTCGGCTTTTTCCTCTGCCGATACACCGATCTATGTTCAAAAATGGTATCCGCCGTGCGAAAAGGCGGATATTCTGCTTGTTTCAAGTCATGCCGATGACGAGCAGCTTTTCTTTGCCGGCATTCTTCCTTACTATGCAAAGGTAAAGGGATATGCCGTCCAGGTGGCATATGCGACCGATCACGATACCGAAAAGATCCGTCATCATGAAAGACTGAACGGACTGTGGGCAGTGGGAATAAGAAACTATCCCGTCAGCAGTAAATATCCCGACCTGTACTCCGAGTCGGTCGAGGGGGCTGTTGCCAACCTTGCGCCTTACGGTATCACGGAACAAAAAATAACAGACTGGGAGACCGACCTGTTCAAGCGTTTTTCGCCGCAGGCGGTGGTGTCTCATGACCCTAACGGAGAATACGGCCACGGAATGCACCGACTGGTCAACAAGACTTTAAGAGCGGCGGTCGAGGCGGCAAAGGACAGCGAATACTGCCCCAAGAAGGTGTATTTTCACCTGTATGACACCGATCCGATAGTACTTGATTTTCTTGACACCCCTTTTGATGAGCTCGGGGGAAAGACTCCCTTTGAGATGACTCAGGAGGGATTCCGATATCACAATTCCCAGCATTGGACATGGTTTAAGGGCTGGATCTACGGTAAAGAGACTCCGATAACCAAAGCGTCACAGATAAAAACATATAACCCCGCAAATTACGGTCTTTATTATTCCTCGGTCGGAAAGGATGCCGACGCGAACGATATATTCGAAAACCTTGTAAGCTATGCCGAAACGGAAGCTGCCGAAAAGAAAAGGCAGGAGGAAGAAGCACGGCGTCTTGAGGAGCAGAAGCGTATCGATGAGGAACAGCAGGCTGCTGCGCAAAAGACCGCAAAGAACAAAAGGACCGCGATCATAGCCGCATCGATAGGTGTTGCTGCGGCAATCGCTTATCTGATAATACGCGCCGCGGCGAAGAACGGAAGGCGTCGCAGAAGAAACAGAGGCGGCAGAAGACCCCGCCGTTAAAAAGCTGCGGGTCATTGATAAGAGGGAGCCGATCGAGGGAAGCCGATTGTTGGGAGCCGATCGAGGGAAGCCGATTGTTGGGAGCCGATCGAGGAGAGCCGATCGAGGGGAGCCGCGCGACCCCGCAGGGGTCGAAAACGGGGCGCCCCTTTTTTTCTTAAGTCGGTGATCGGATCTTAATAATAACTATCTTCGGTCGTCCGATAAGCCTTGAGGGCGCCCCGTTTTTTACGCGCGCTTCGCGCGCGTCGCGGCTCCCCTTCGGCCCCGCAGATCTTTTGGGGACGCTCTGTCTGCACTCTGCCTGCGGCGGATCGCAGCCCCCGGCTGACTGCGTCGATCGCGAGCCCCGAATGCCGCTTGTCGGTCGGTTCAAATAAAATATACGGAGTTACTGTTATGGTACCGAATAAATATATAGGCGATAAAAGCTTTTATAAAAAGGTAATAGCGATCGCGCTGCCGATAATGCTGCAGAACGCCATTACCAATTTTGTCAATCTTCTGGATAATATAATGATAGGATCGGTCGGCGCGGAGCAGTTGTCCGCAGTCGCGGTCTCAAATCAGCTGATATTTGTTTTTAACCTCTGCGTTTTCGGCATAGTGTCGGGCGCGGGAATATTCACCGCCCAGTTTTACGGCAGGGGCGATGACGACGGCGTGCGCAATACAATGCGGCTCAAATTGATGCTTTCGGCTGCAATAACCGTGATAGTCGCAATTTGCCTCGCTTTTTTTGACCGCCCGCTGGTCTCTCTTTGGATGAACGACGATAATAACCCCGAACGGGTCGCACTGACATTGTCGGAGAGCCATAAGTACCTTATGATAATCATTGTGGGACTTTTCCCCACATTCGTCACCCACTGCTATTCGGATACTCTCCGCTCATCGGGTGAAACGGTCGTACCTATGAAGGCGGGCGCTGCGGCACTGGTCGTCAATTTTGCACTTAATTATGTGCTGATATTCGGCATTTTCGGAATGAAGGGGCTCGGCGTTGTCGGTGCGGCAATAGCAACGGTGGCCGCGAAATTCGTCGAATGCGCTTATATTGTCACATGGACACACCGCCGCAAGGCGCAGCATAAGTTTGCGGACGGACTGTATAAGACCTTCCGCGTGCCGTCCGACCTTGCCGCGAGTGTGGCAAAAACAGGATTCCCGCTTATGTTAAACGAGACCCTTTGGGGTCTCGGCATAACGGTCCTCAATCAGGCATACTCGCTCAGGGGGCTTGAGGCGGTCGACGCCGTCAGCATATCGTCGACCATGATAAATATGTTTAATGTCGCGGTCATGGCGCTCGGCAGCGCAGTAGGAATTATTGTCGGCAGGGATCTCGGTGCGGGAGATCTGAAACGCGCAAGGGAAGACGATACGAGAATGCTTGCTTTTACCGTTGCGGTGTCGACGGTAATGGGAGCAATAGTGTTTGCGGCAGCTCCGCTGTTGACGCTGCAGTATAAGGTCTCCCCCGATACGGCGGCGACTGCCGTTTCTCTCATAAGGATCTCCGCGGTTCTGATGCCCGTAAACGGATTTTTGCATTCTTCGTATTTTACCCTGCGCTCGGGCGGAAAGACGGTCGTCACATTTTTGTTTGACTCGGCGTTTGTCTGGTGCATAGTCGTCCCGACGGGATTCATTATCGGAAGATATACAAGCCTTCCGGTGGTACCCTTTGTGCTTGCCTGTCAGAGCGCCGATATAATAAAGGCAGTCGTGGGCTTCATACTTGTCAAAAAGGGAATATGGCTCAACGATATGGTGGGCGACAGCCGCGACTCGGACTCGGGCTTTGAATCTGTCTCCCTGTCCCCTTCGGACAACGAACCGGGATCGGATCGGGTATAAATCGTGGCCCGATAAAAAAACCTTTACATTTGTTTTACAATGTGGTATAATACAACTGCTACCGTGTACTGAGCAGTGGGAAAGCAGTCTACCCGCACCCGAAGCCCGGTCATCGGCGGACTATATTTATGAAAGAGGTGGAAACGCAATGCTGCCTGAAAGAAAGACGGAAATTATCAAGGAGTATGCGACTCATGAGGGAGATACCGGTTCTCCGGAGGTTCAGATAGCCGTTCTTACCGAGCGTATCAACGAACTTAACGAGCATCTTAAGAATCACCCGAAGGATCATCATACCCGCAGAGGTCTTTTGAAGATCGTCGGTCACAGAAGAAATCTTCTCGCTTACCTTGCAAAGAAGGATATCGAGAGAGATCGTGCGATCATCAAAAAGCTTAACATCCGTAAGTAGTAAGTCAAATCGGGGCTGCCGTGCCGATATCAGCGCGGCACCCCTCGCTTTGCTTATAAGGGCAAAGTCACCCGAAGATCGTTGTTTACAAAGCGCGCGGGGAAACGCAGCTTTTAGCAGTTGATCGGGCAGTCGGAGTCTTGTCGTTTCGTTTCCGACTGTCGGATCTATTGCTAAACCTCGTTCCCCGCAAAAACAGACCGCGTCGGTCAAACGGCTGAAACGGTCGAACTGCGGCAGCCGCCGTGCGAACCCCGAAGGACGGTTCATGCCTCCCCGCTCGGATCGCATCACGGCAATCGCCGCCGAACAAGAATAAAACGGAGGAATAAAAGAGATGTTCGAAAACTATAAGGTTTATGAAACTACGCTCGCCGGTAGACCGTTCAAACTTGAGACCGGTAAAATGGCGCAGCTCGCAAACGCCGCAATGCTCGCAAGCTACGGCGAAACGACCGTACTTTGCACGGTCACCGCTTCCGCAAAGCCCCGTGACGGAGTGGACTTTTTCCCTCTCTCGGTGGATTATGAGGAAAAAATGTATTCGGTGGGCAGAATTCCCGGCTCTTTCGGCAGACGCGAAGGCAGAGCAAGCGAGAAGGCTATACTCACCTCACGCTGCATAGACAGACCGATCCGCCCCCTCTTCCCCAAGGATATGAGAAACGATGTGTCGGTCGTTGCGACCGTTATGTCGGTTGATCCCGATTGCTCCCCCGAAATCACCGCTATGATAGGCGTTTCAGCTGCGATCGCTGTTTCCGATATCCCGTGGGCAGGCCCGATAAGCGGAGTCAATGTGGGTCTTGTTGACGGAGAGATCGTGATCAACCCGACCCTTGAGCAGCGCAAAGTTTCAAAGATGAATGTTACCGTTGCCTCCACCTCCGATCTGGTAGCCATGATCGAGGCGGGTGCCGACGAGGTCTCGGACGAGCTTATGTTCGACGCAATAATGAAGGCACACGAGGTCAATAAGGAGATAGTATCCTTCATCAACGGCATCGTTGCAGAGATAGGAAAGCCGAAATTTGAATTCACCTCCAACGATCCCGATCCGGTAATATTCAAGCAGATCGAAGATGAATTCGTCGAGGATGTCAAGAAGGCTCTCGATACAGACGATAAGCTGGTCCGCGACGCAGCCCTCCTTCCCATTTCGAACGCTATACATGAGAAGTATGACGCACAGTTTGAGGGTCAGGAAGCAAAACTTGACGAAATACTTTACCTTATCCAGAAGCATGTTGTGCGCGACTGGCTCAAGAAGGATAAAAAGCGTGTGGACGGCAGAGGAATAGACGAGATCCGCCCGCTCAATGCCCAGATCGATCTTCTTCCGAGGGCTCACGGATCGGGTATGTTCACCCGCGGTCAGACACAGGTCCTCTCGGTTGCCACCCTCGGCACCGTGGACGATGCACAGAAGCTTGACGGTCTTGATGAGCAGACCGAAAAGAGATATATCCACCACTATAACTTCCCCTCATTCTCAGTCGGAGAAACCAAACCCTCAAGAGGACCCGGACGCCGTGAGATCGGTCACGGAGCACTTGCCGAAAAGGCACTTATTCCGGTCATTCCTTCAACAGAGGAATTCCCCTATGTTATCAGAGTTGTCTCCGAGGTCCTGTCTTCAAACGGATCGACCTCACAGGCATCTATCTGCGGCTCGACCCTCGCTCTTATGGCAGCGGGCGTTCCGATAAAGGCTCCCGTTGCGGGCATCTCCTGCGGACTTATCACCGATGACGACGGCTCGTTTATGACAATGGTCGATATCCAGGGCCTTGAGGATTTCTACGGAGATATGGACTTTAAGGTTGCGGGAACCAAGCAGGGCATCACCGCCATCCAGATGGATCTGAAGGTGCACGGCCTTACTCCCGAGATCATCAAAGAAGCACTTGCCAAGACTCATAAGGCAAGAAACTACATT
>CAUCSW010000002.1 GCA_958445555.1 uncultured Clostridia bacterium
CTAACTATTCGGGATTCCTTTGTTGTGGTGATTTCGGTAGTCCTATGTTCTCTATGAGCCGTCCCGATTTAGCACCCGCCTACACTTGTGGAACGTACCACAAGAGAGGTCTTAAAGGTTGCACATCACACCATACCCGTATTGATTTGCTCGATACGATGCTCAAAAAGTATATTGAGCGTGTGATGATGAACTCCGAAAAAATGATTGCTGAATTGGAAAAAGCCATTAAGAGTGAGCCACAAATGATGAAAACCTCTGCTTCCACTATCGCAAATTTAGAGGTGGATTTAGCAAAGGCAAGGGAGAGTTACAAGGCTACTCAAAAGCAGAAAATTCGTGAGTTAATGAAAGCGGAAGGTGTAAACCGTGAAATCATAGAGGAAACCTATGAGGAAATGGAAACCGAGCTTTTGCAAAAAATTGACGGTCTTGAAAAGCAACTTGAAATGACGGTTGAACGCAGAAACACAACCATAGAGGTCAACCGTATCGCAAAAACGGCTTTGCAAATTTTCCGTGATATTCTCGACAAGGATAAACTCGACAAGGGCGATCTACCGCTTATTGTTGATAGAATAGTGGTCTTTGACGGCGAAGAGCCGCACATAGACATAGAGTTAAAAGCGGATATTGCTATGTTGCTTGAAGCAGGTACGCTTACCGATGAACAACTCGAAGAAGCAGGTAAAGTCGTAAATTTTAATTGGGACATCGAAGGTAACTTATCAGCCACAATAGTCCAAACGGTTAAAAACCAAAGGGACAAGGCTTTCGGTGTCAATGTTATATGTGGCGGCGACCCGCTTGAAATATACACCGCTACGGACGGTGAGGTCATATTCAAAAAGTATTCACCGATAGGCGAAATGACCTCTCTGGCTGCTCAGTATGCCGAGGTCATGGCGCAGGACTGCGCTTTCGGTATCGCGGTCTGCGATCGTGACCGTGTTGTGGCGGCAGCGGGGGTATCGAAAAGAGATACCGTTGACCGCAGGATATCGAGTGAGCTTGAGCGGCTGACCGAAGACCGTCGTATATATATCTACAAAAACGGCGAAACAAAGGTGATGAAGCCTTTTGAGGGAAGCGACCTGCGGGCGGCAATGGCGGCGCCGATAATCTCTTCGGGTGATATTTCGGGAGCGGTCGTTCTTATAATGCCCGAGGGCGCGAATTACGCACCCGGTGAGGCTGACATAAGGATATGCCGAGTTGCTGCGGGTTTTTTGGGGAGACAGATGGAAGAATAGCCGCGACCCGTCGAGGCGGGTCGCGCGGCGCCGCCTCTCCGCTCGGATCATCTTCATACCGACTCATTCTCCGCCGACTTCAGAGTCGTTCGAAGACCTGCGTCACTCTCTTATAATCGCCTCCCCTGCTTGCCTTTGCAAAAAGTGTGAAAAAATGTTGAAAAAAGACTTTACAAACGGAAGCGGATGTGTTAGAATACCGTAAAAGAACTTTTAAGGGCGGTACAGAGAGACCGACAAGGTTTGTGATATGAGGCACGGCTCGGCCGAGAACTCGGCGTGTGCTCCGTGTCGGTATTTGTTGTGATCTTGTCGTTCGGCAGGGTTATTTTTTTATGCCTTTCCGAGCGAAACGGAGGACAGAACAATGAAATTCAAATCGCAGATTTTGGACGAAGCTTCGGTCGAGAGGGCGCTGCGCAGAATTGCTCACGAGATAATCGAAAAGAACGGCGGAGTGGACAATGTGGCGCTTGTCGGCATTTACAGAAGAGGCGTTCCTCTCTCAAAAAAAATAGCCGCCAACATTGAGGCGGTAGAGGGTAGAAGGGTGAATGTCGGAACGGTCGATATTTCTCTCTACAGGGATGATATTTCGGAGATCACTCCCGACCCCACCGTGAACGGTACCGACATCGGCTTTGATGTCACCGGCAAACGGATCGTCTTGGTCGATGATGTTCTTTATACCGGCAGAACGGCACGGGCGGCTATAGATGCGCTGATGTCCGTGGGCAGACCGTCGGTCATCCAGCTTGCGGTGCTTATAGACAGGGGCCATCGCGAATTGCCGATAAGAGGAGACTACATCGGCAAGAACATTCCGACCTCGCGAAGCGAGATGATATCGGTCTGTTTGCCCGAATACGACGGTAAGACCGCCGTCGAGCTTTATGAGATGTAAAAAACACGAAAGTGTTAAAATAGGGAGGATATACTTATGAAAATGATCTACGGCATTAAGGACCGTCCCGGCTTCGGGAAGCTGATCGTCTTCGCATTTCAGCAGCTTCTCGCGATCATGGCGGCTACCATCGCGGTTCCCGCTATAGTCGGAAACGGCATGACTGCATCTGCGGCGCTCTTCGGTGCAGGCGTGGGAACCATAGTTTACCAGCTCTTCACCAAATTCCGCAGCCCCGTGTTCCTCGGTTCGTCCTTTGCCTTCATCGGCTCGATGTTTGCGGCATTCGCGGGCGGCATTTCAATGCAGCTCGGATACTTGGGCCTTATACTCGGCGCGGCTTTCGCAGGTCTTGTATATGTGCTGATCGCTCTTATCGTAAAGCTCGTCGGAGTCAACTGGATAAATAAACTTATGCCTGCGGTCGTTATCGGACCTACGGTTGCGATAATCGGACTTTCACTTGCGGGAAACGCCGTGGGCGATATGCTTAAAGGCGATATCCTTAACGCCGAAAACGCATCGCTCGCCAGCCCCTATGCGACTCTTGCCTGCGGACTTGTGACCCTCTTCACGGTTGTTATCTGCTCAACCTACGGCAAGAAGATGGCAAAACTCATCCCCTTCATTATCGGTATAGTTGCAGGATACGCGGTGGCAGCCGTAATGACGGTGATCGGACTTAACACCGGAAATACCGCGCTTCAGATAATCGACTTCGCACCCTTCAAGACGCTTGCCGCCGACGGCGTAAGCTTCAGCACATTCTTCACGGTCCCCGAATTCACATTCCTCAATGCGGCAAAGGGTATAGGAGAGCTGAACGGAGCTTACATAGGAACCATCGCAGTGGCTTATGTGCCGGTCGCATTCGTTGTCTTCGCGGAGCACATTGCCGATCATAAGAACCTCTCTACAATAATCGAAAAGGATCTCCTTACCGATCCCGGCCTTTCAAGGACTCTCCTCGGCGACGGCATCGGCTCAATGGTAGGAGCCGTGTTCGGCGGATGCCCCAACACCACTTACGGTGAGTCGGTCGGCTGCGTTGCAATAACAAGAAACGCTTCGGTCGCAACCATCACCGGAACCGCAATAATGTCCATGCTCATCGCCTTCGTTTCACCCTTCGTCGCCTTCCTTGATTCGATACCTGCCTGCGTAATGGGCGGCGTTTGCGTGACTCTCTACGGATTCATCGCGGTAAGCGGTCTTAAGATGCTCCAGAAGGTCGACCTTGACAAAAACCGCAACCTCTTCACCGCATCGGTCATCCTGATAGCGGGTATCGGCGGACTGTCGATATCCTTCGGCAAGGTCACCATAACCGAGGTTGCCTGCGCACTTATCCTCGGAATCATCACCAATGTGGTCCTCTCGGGCAAAAACAAAAACGAGGACAAAGGCGAATAATCTCCTAGAACGGCGTCGACTCGCGATAGAAAGGAGACTTTTGTGATCCTTTCCTTCGCGGCGGCAGAGCAGCCCTCGGATCCCGATAAAGAAAAAGAGGCACCGCCTTCGGACTTTATGTCCGAAGGCGGTGCTTGCCATATGCCGTCATTACCGCTCTGTCTGAATACCCGTTACCGAATATTTCCGTTTACAAAATCGGATATGGTCTTAAGGACATCGTCATAAGAAAAATCGTTCAGGATCTCGTGACGGAAGCCTTCAAATATTCTGAGCTCTGCGTTCGCACCGCTTTTGATCAGCCGCTTGTAGACCTTTTTTACGCCCTTGCCGTAGTCACCCACGGGATCGTCGCCGCCCGACACCAAAAGTATGGGCATCTTTTTGTCGATCTCCCTATACCATTTCGCACTGTTTGCAAGCATATTGAGGCGGATAAGGTCCTCTGTTGCGCTCACGGTGAACTTGAAGGTGCAAAAGGGATCATGAGCATATTTTTTCAAGGTCTCTTTGTCGGTTGAGATCCAGGATGTCGGATCGTTCGGATCAAACCGACTGCTGTAATTTCCGAAGATCATTCGGTCGAGCTTTTCCGAGTGATAGTGCGATCCTTTCCTCTTCTTTATACTTTTTGCGAGCGCCGCTCCGAAGGATGCCGCAGGGTTGGGACCGCCGGTGCCCATTATTATGAGCATATAGGGATCGGTGCCGTTTATCACCGCGGAACGCACTATAAAGGAGCCCATACTGTGCCCCATAAGAATATAAGGGAGCTCGCGCCCGAGCCTTTTGCGCATTGCGTCCGAAAACACCTTTACATCTCGGTAAAGGTATTTATAGCCGTCCTTTTCGGCTATGAACCCCAACTCTTTTTCGTTGTCGGCGGTGTATCCGTGACCGAGATTATCATAGCCGAATACGGCAAATCCCTGTTTGCACATATCCTGCATAAATCTGTCATAACGGGCAATGTGCTCGGTCATTCCGTGCACGATATGGAACAGTCCCTTTATTTCTCCGTCGGGAAGATAAAGCCTTCCGCTTAAAGTATGGATCCCGTCACTTGACGGCACTTTTACCGTTTCCATGGCAATTCTCCTTTTTGTTATTCGCCCGCCGCCGCTTTTCGGCGCCGAGCTTTACTGTTTGCCGTCCGACGGCGTCTTATTCGCCAACGTACACCCCCGACGGCACCTTGCGCCGTCGGCACGCCTTGCACTTGGCCGCACCCGCGACCTCACAAGGTCGGGCTATTTGATGATCCCTTTGTCACGCTTCCATTTGAGAATACGGACGGCAGACTTTTCAAGCTCCTTACGGCTGAGCTCCTTTTCTTTAAGTGCCTTTAGGACCGCGTGAATCTGAAGCTGATATTCGGTGCTGATTATAAGATCGTTTCCCGCCTTTATTGCCGCTACCGCGGCATATGCGGCGTCGCCTCCCGTGTATTCGGTTATGGCTTTCATATAAATATCGTCGGTCATTATCACACCGTCGAAACCGAGTTCTTCCCTGAGGATCTTATGCACGGCAGGGGAAAGCGAGGCCGGCAGTTCTGAGTCCATACACCTGACTATATTGTGCGACACCAGAACGGCGCCGCAGCCCTCGGCGATACCCGCCTTAAAGGGGAGAAAATCGCACTCTCGGAACTGCTCGATCGACCTATCGTCATAGGCGATGCCGCTATGGGTGTTTTCACAGTCGCCGTAGCCCGGGAAATGCTTCAGCACGGCAGCAACACCGTTTTTCTCGCTGCCCGTCACGACACGCTTTACAAATTCCGATACCGCCGACGCGTCATCACCAAAGGAGCGGGGATACATATAGCTCCCCTTTTTGCTCACATCACACACGGGCGCGAGGTTTACATTTATCCCCAGGTTTTTGAGAAATTCAGCTTTTATTACTGCATCAGACTCTATCGCATCATATCCGCCTTCAGCAAAAATATCCTTGGCAGATCTGAAGGGGTCTTTGCCGTACTGACTGTAGCGGCTTACGCGGTTTACGGTACCGCCTTCCTCGTCGACCGCGATGATAAGCGGTATGCTTGATGCCGCCTGATAAGCTGCTATGGCTCCGCAGACCCTTTCGGTCACCGAGTCCTGAAAATCTCGGCCGAAGAGGATATACCCCGAAAGCTTATATTTAGAGACATCGGCGACCGCATTCTCTTCGGGACACCGCACAAGAAAGCACTGACCCACGAGCTCTTCGTCGGTCATTCTGCTTACTATGCTCTCAATGTCTCCGTCACTCAATTTTGAGGGCGTGCCGGGTGTTATCCCCTCGCTTGAGTAATGATTACTGCTGTCCGACTCGCTGATGCTCCCGATGCAGCCCGAAAGGCATACAATAAGCATTACCGAAACCGCGAGCAGTATGCGCTTCTTAGTTTTATTCAATTTGACCAACCCTCCGTTTTGCCCGTGAAAGCGCCGCAAATGCTCCCGCGGACGGATGTTTCCCTTGCCGCTTTTTTGCCGCAAAGCAGCGGGAAAAATCGGCAATGACGCTCGACTTCAGCCCGCAGGGAAACGAATGCTTTGCGACTGTTATTCCGTTTTCTTTCGCCCGCCCTGACGCGACAAGGACACAGCTTTGTCGTCAAAAGCAGTGTCCGTTCTTTGTCGGTCGGATCAAACCGGGGAAAAACTTATGCTTTTCAAAATGGACTCCGTTTTGGATCTCATCCAACAGAAAAGCGTCTCCCCGAGCTCCTGATATATGGGGTCGCCGTCGTGAGAGCAGAGCATGGCAAAGGTCTGACCGACGCGCCGCTCAAGGTCGGTCCCTCTGCGATATGCAAGATAATAAAAAGAAAATGCTCCGCTTTCGGCGGTCTCCTTGTACATCGCCGAATCAAGGTTTCTGAGGTCATCGAAAAAGCTGCGCCGCATAACATCCTCAAGCACGCTCGGAAGCGAAGCCGATTCGATGGTTGCCACCGCAGAAAAGGCAAGCAGCAGACCCCTCTGAAGCTGGATCTCAAAGCTGTCGTCCTTTTCGTCGGACCAACTCAGTCCCGCCGCATTTATCGTCTGAACCGCTATTTTACTGCCTGCATCACGGGCAAGCGCAATGTTGCCGCACGCAAGCTGCCGACGGTATTCGCTTTCCTCCTGCACGGCACTGTCGGAATCACGACCGCCCTTTTTATCGCCCGCGTCGGCGCCTGCTATTTTGATATCTTCGTCAAACACTCTCGGTATCCCTGCTCGCTTTGTATTCCTTAAGAGCACGCGCAAGCTGATCGGGGCAGGAGGTCCCTTTCATTCCGCAGACTGTGTTCTCGAGACGGTCGATTATATCGTCGATCTTCATACCTTTGCAAAGCTGCGATATTCCTTTGAGATTGCCGTTGCAGCCACCTTCAAAGTGAAGCTCGGTCAGGCGATCATCGCCGTCCACATCAAAGCTGATGCTCCTTGAACAGGTTCCCTTTGTTTTGTATGTATACATTTTTTATTCCTCCCGGAATCATTACTTGTCATAAAAAAGGATATCGTCGGTATTCTCCGTCGGGGCAAGTCTTAAGTTTGTTGCCGATGCCGTCTGTTCGGCTCACCGGGCTTTTTAGGGCACCGAAAAGCCCCGTTTTATGCACTTTTGCAACGATACCATCCCTTGACGGGTCTTCCACCCGCTTGCCGTGTTACCGCTGCTTTCTCTCGACGCGTCACCCCTGCTTGCCGCATTCCGACCCGAAGGTGACCTTCCCGAGCTCTTCTTTGAGCCGCAGGCCCGCTCTGTCAAAAGCGGGCATAAATCTGCACAGACCGCCGGGATTGGTGCAGCTTGACTCTCCGCATTGACAGTGTATGAGCTCGCATCCGCCGTTGACCTTTTCCACCACTTCAAAAAGGGATATCTCGTCCGCGGGACGCGCCAAAACATATCCGCCCTTTGAGCCCTTATAGGATTTTACAATGTCAAACGACACCAGTCGGTTCAGTATTTTAAGGCAAAACCGCAGCGGGACGCCCGTCCCGTCGGCAATGCTTCTGGCGTCGCGCTTCTCGTTCACATCGGCGAGAAACGCAACTATCCTTATTGCGTAATCGGTTTCCGCGTTTAACAACATTGTTAATACACTACCTGTCTTTGAACTTGCTGCTTCTGACCGGGTGCCTGAGCTTACGCAGAGCCTTCGCTTCGATCTGACGGATCCTCTCACGGGTGACCTGGAATTCGCTTCCGACCTCCTCGAGGGTGTGGCACCTGCCGTCCTTGAGTCCGAAACGGAGCCTGATGACCGCCTCCTCACGCGGAGTAAGCGTCTTGAGCACCGAGTCGATGTCCTCGTTTGTGATGGTCTTTAGTGCGGCATCATCGGGCGCAAGAGCTTCCTCGTCACGAATGAAGTCCATAAGCCTTGAGTCCTCCTCCGGACCTATGGGAGTCTCCATGGAGACGGGCTCCTGGGCGACCCTCATGATCTCCCTTACCCTTTCGACCGAGAGGCCCATCTTTTCAGCAATGACCTCTTCACTCGGCTCAACGCCGTTCTCGTGCAGAAGCTGGCTTTGAACCTTCTTGAGTCGGTTTATGGTCTCAACCATGTGCACGGGGATACGAATGGTTCTCGCCTGATCGGCAATGGCTCTCGTTATTGCCTGCCTTATCCACCAGGTCGCGTATGTCGAGAATTTGAATCCCTTCGTGTGATCGAATTTCTCAACCGCCTTGATAAGTCCGACATTTCCCTCCTGAATAAGGTCAAGGAAGTGCATTCCTCTGCCGACATATCTTTTTGCGATTGATACGACAAGTCGGAGGTTGGCTTCGGTAAGGCGCTTTTTTGCCTTCTGATCGCCGTTTCCAATCCGTTCGGCAAGCTCGATCTCTTCGTCCGAGGTCAGAAGAGGGACCCTGCCGATCTCTTTAAGGTATTCCTTGACGGGATCGTCCAGCGAAACCGAATCCCAACTGTCATCGGTGACCGCCTTGTCGGCGTCATACTCTTCGATCTTGAGCTCTTCTTCGCTCGGCTCATAGTCGAGATCGAGCAGGGGAGTCTCCTCCCCGAGAGCTTCGAGATCCTCTTCACTGTCTATCATAGTGGGATCGTCTTTAATATCTTCGTAGAATTGCGCCTTGACTTCATCCTCTGTTTTCTTCTGGAGCTCTTCTGCGGTTTTTTTGTTATACATTTTCATATATCCCCCGTGTTTTTATCCCTTTTTATCTTACTGTTAGCCAGTGCTTCCATACGCTTTGCCCATTCGTCGGTGGTAAGCTCAGATGAAGTCCCGGATAACAGTTTTTCGGTCTTTATTACCGATATGCTTTCGCGTGCCGCCCGTTCGATATCGTCACCCGTCGGTATCAGGTTCTCAAGCATCGCGATATGCCCCATTTCGGCAGGCGTGTAACTGCCGCCGAGGGACGCCATATTAAATACACCCCCGTCACTGAGAGCCTCGCACACATCCCCGAAAAGACGCTTTCCGAAATCGGTGACAAAATCGTCGGGAGATATTTCCCCGCTTATTCTGTCATACATGTCCGGATGCGCAATAAGGAGTGCGGTAAGCATTTCCTCGGCCGCGGCAGCCCGCGGGTACAGCGCCTTTTGCGGATTGACGGGATCTCTTGTGACATTGGGTCTTACTATACTGTCAAGCTCTTTTTTGACTTGCTCTTTATGCTTTCTTTCCCTTGCCTTTGCGGTGCTCATCAGGATCGCGTCCTTCGAAACGCCGCACACCTCGGAAAGCCTTCCCGCATAAAGATCGCGCGCCATATCGTCATTCAGGGCTGCAAGCACAAGTATCGCCCGATTCAGATATTCAAGCTTGCCATCGCTTGTGCCGAGGTCTAAGCCGTCCGAAGCCTCATGCAGGCGGTATTCTGTATCGCTCACGGCACCGTCGAGCAGCGCTTCAAAACGCGCGGCACCCTTTTTCTTTATGAATTCATCGGGGTCCTTGCATTCGGGCAGGCGGAGTATCCTTGCTTTCACACCCACCTCCTGCAGAATGGCGAGCACCTTTTCGGTGGCTTTCTTACCCGCTGCATCGGCATCAAGGGTCACGACGACCTCGTCGGTATATCGCGCTATCAAACGCGCCTGCTCCTTCGTGAACGCCGTTCCGAGAGGTGCCGCCGTCATATTGAAGCCGGCCTGATGCATCTGGATCACATCCATATTGCCTTCGACCAGTATAAGCCTTTTGGAGCAGTGATTTTTTGCAAAGAACAGACCGAACAGATTGTCGCTCTTTTTATACACGGGCGTATCGGAAGTGTTAACATATTTTCCGCCCGGATCGTCTTCGTTGAGCCTTCTTCCGCTGAAGGCGACAAAATTGCCCCTCAGGTCCATGACAGGGAATATCACCCGATTGCGGAATCTGTCGCACAAGGTGCCCCTTTTGGTGACCGTGACAAGGTTTGCGGACTTCATCTCATCGTCGGTAAATCCGAGAGCACGAAGATGATCGGTAAGCGCCGTCCAGCCGTCGGGCGCAAAGCCCAGACCGAACTGCTTTATCGTTTTTGCCTGCAGACCTCTGCCCGTAAGGTATCCGAGGGCCTTTTTTCCTCTCGTAGAGATCAGCTGCTCGTAAAAAAATCTTGCTGCCGCGCGGTTGGCCTCATATATGCGGGAGCGAAGTTTTGCAAGCCTGTCGTCGACCCCTTCGGCGGGCATTTGCATACCGCTGCGCTCGGCGAGCGCGCGAACCGCCTCAATATAGTCGAGACGCTCTATCTGCATCATAAATGTGATGGCATCGCCCCCGGCTCCGCATCCGAAGCAGTAAAAAGAACCGTTTTCGGGCCAGACCGTAAAGGAAGGGGTCTTTTCATTGTGAAACGGGCAGAGTCCGACAAGGTTGTTTCCGCGGCGCTTCAGCACGACATAAGGTGATATGACCGATTCAATGTCGTTTCTCATTTTAAGCTCGTTTAGGAATTCCGGCGGCAGACGCACATTTCACACTTCCTTTCTTTTATCGGTATTCGGCAGCTACACGGTTCCGATACCGGGAGAATGATCTTTATTACATTGCGGTCAATGATTTCGATCTTTTTAGAAAGATCTCATATGTTCCAGGACTTGGGGATAAATATTTCCTTATAGAGTTCAAGGGCGTATGTGTCGGTCATCCCCGCAACCATATCGGTGACGGCACGCTCGGCTCCCTCGGTCTCAAGAACCATTCGGTACTCATCGGTAAGTTTTTCCGGATGGGTCATATAATATGTATAAAGCCCCTCTATTACTCCCTTGACCTTGCTTTCCTCGGATTTGCATTCGGGATTTGTATATACCCGTTCGAACATAAAAGCGTTGAGCTTTTCATAAGCTCCGAAGACGGGTTCGTTCATCTTTATTACATCGTCGCTTGATTCCACCACCGAACGGACCATGGTGTCTATCCTGCCGCTCTTGCTGCTCCCGAGGATCAGCCGCAGCTCTTCGGGTATGTCGTTTTCGGTCAGGACGCCCGCTCTTTCGGCGTCGTCGATATCGTGATTTATGTAGGCTATATGATCGGCAAAACGAACTATCTGCCCCTCAAGGGTGAAAGCGGGCCTTCCGCTCGTGTGACGGTCGATGCCGTCAAGCACCTCGGCGGTGAGATTGAGACCCTTTCCGCCCTTTTCAAGCTTTTTGCAGACCCTTACGCTCTGCTCGTAGTGATGAAACGGCATCCCGGTTATCTCGGTCAGCGCCCGCTCGCCGGCATGGCCGAAAGGCGTGTGGCCTATGTCGTGGCCGAGAGCTATCGCCTCGGTCAGATCTTCGTTAAGACAAAGCGCACGCGCAATGGTCCTTGCGACCTGCGACACCTCAAGGGTATGGGTAAGTCGGGTACGGTAATGATCACCTTCGGGCGACAGAAAGACCTGCGTCTTGTGCTTCAATCTGCGGAACGAATCCGAATGAATAATGCGGTCGCGATCCCTTTGATATGCGGTGCGCAGATCGCTTTCCGCCTCGGGGCGCTCTCTCCCGCGCGTGTTTTCCGAAAGCGAAGCCCTGAAGGACAGGACCTCCCGCTCGGTGCGCTCAATGCGTTCCCTGATCGTTTCCGACATCCGTGTCAATCCCCCTTTTGCCTACAAAACCTTCTACATATATAATTACGAGAAAAAGCCGAAATCACTTTATTTTTTTACCGAAACGGGAAATTTTCGCAAATTATTCCCCCAATATCGGTATTTTCCCCTGCTTTTCTCCGATTTTTATCATCTTAAGACTGCCCGAAAAAGCATCGGTAAGGTTTTTTGTAAAACCTTCCGCAGCCTTAAAGGGAAGGGAAAACCTTACGGTCACCTGCTCGCCGAAATCGGCGACCTGCTCGGTCCCGCCCTCGGTCTCAATAAGAGAGGAAAGCTTACGATAGCTTTCGTAACCGCAGGAGACCGAGTATAGGTCGAGGTTTACAAGTCGGGCAAGTCCCGCGTTTTCGAGAGCGAGTCTGCCTGCCCCCCCGTATGCTCGCACAAGTCCGCCCGTTCCGAGCAGGATCCCGCCGAAATATCTCACGACCGCAATAAGGCAGCATCTGACATTTGCACCCGTTATAACGCCGAGCAGCGGCTTGCCCGCGGTCCCGTGCGGCTCTCCGTCGTCGGAGGAGCGGGAGGTGCCGTCCGCCGCTACATATGCATAGACGACATGCTTCGCATCCCAATAGGTCTTTTTGAGAAGCGCCGTTTGCTCGGCAGCTTCCCGTTCGGTTTCTGCATATCGGGCAAAGGCTATGAAGCGCGACCGCTTTTCGGTTATCTCGGCACTGCCGTTGCCGCACGGCACGATGATCTCCGACATTGCACTTCACTCCCCTCAAAGATAAAATAACCGCAGCCAAGAGCACTTGACTGCGGTCTGTTTGCCGAACTTACTTCTTTTCAATGCCGAAACGCTTGTTGAAGCGATCTACTCGGCCTCCGGCATCAACGAATTTCTGTCTGCCGGTGAAAAACGGATGACACTTTGAACAAATATCCAAGCGGATATTATCTTTGGTCGATCTGGTCTCGTATTCAGCACCGCAAGCGCATTTGACGGTCACTGTCTTATACTCCGGATGAATTCCTTCCTTCATTATTGCCACCCCTTCCGTTACTTTGATATTTGAGCACCATACATTTTACCACGACATTTGTCGGAATGCAAGTGTTTTTTTCGGAAGAGCCGACATTTTTTGAATCGGCACCCGAACCCCGTACCTTAAAGCATTCTCACGGGCGGTGGATCGGGCTAATCCGTAAACAACTTCTTGATCCTCTCATAAAGCTCAACGATGCCGAAGGCAGGCTTGTATATCGTCTTTCCGTGAACGATCTCGGAGGAGTCTTCGTCAAGTGCATCGTCTATCTCTGCAGAAGCCGCGGGCAGGCAGACGGCGGGAAACATAACGCACCACCAGTTTTTGCCTTCGCCCTCGCCGATGACGACCCTAAGAGCTTCGTATTCCCCTGCGGGCAGGGTGAAATCATCATATTCCCTTGTGTTGAACCATGCGGTTCCCACTGTCACGCTTACCGAGTCGGAGCATCCGTTCTCTCTCAGAGTCTCGGCCGCCTTTTCGCGCAGAGCGGCAATGTTGTTTCTTGCCGCCTCTTCGGCTTCGGCGGCGGTGCGGGCACCGCTGAATATCTCATCGGTAAGCGATAACAGACCGTCTCTCACCTTTATTTTGAGCGCCTGAACTCGAGAAGAGTCCGAAGATGCGATTATGTGAAGCCTGAAAACGCTTTTTCTTATTTCCGCACATTTTGCCCCGAACGGAAGCATGGCGGCGACGATCGCAATCACAAGTCCTGCAGCGAGGGCTGCGACAGCCCTGCCGTTTAACAATATTTTACTGCCGTTTTTCATAAGTACACTCTCCCTTTCTACGGGTATTATGGGCAGCTGCCGCCTGTGTTAATCAACCGAAAACCAAGACAAATATAATACCGACCCGCCGTCCGTTGCCGACCCGGAAGAAAGGCCGGCGGAAAGAGCCGAGCAGAACACGCGGGGTGGGCGGCGATGATCTAAGCTTTACTTATTGACAAGACGGCGCCGGGCGGATATAATGTAGCTAAAATAAGGTGGGGTGGACAGTATGAGAAAATTTCTTAAAGATTTCAAGGATTTCGCAATGCGCGGCAATGTCATCGACATGGCGGTCGGCGTTGTGATAGGTGCATCATTCGGAAAGATCGTGACGGGGCTTGTCAACTATATAATAAATCCGATCCTCGGGTTTATCATTCCGAGCGGCAACCTTGACTCGGTAAAGACGGTTATAACCGCCGCCGACCCGGATGCGGGCATTGAAGAGGTTGCCATTCTTTGGGGCACCTGGCTGCAGACGATAATCGACTTTTTGATAACCGCGCTTTGCATATTCCTGTTTCTTAAGATCATTATGAAAGCAAAGAATACCATTGAGGCAAAAAAGATAGCTGCCGAAAAAGCAGCCGAAGAAGAGAAAAAGGCAGAAGAAGAGAGGAAGGCCGCAGAGGCGGAAGCCGCTGTGAAAGACAAAGAAGACCGTCTTATTGCTGCCGAAGAGAGCGTTCAGAGGCAGGAAGCCCTGCTCACCGAGATCAGGGACGCATTGTTAAAAAGATAAAACCGTTTTCGCGCAGGCGGAGCCGATTGGGACTGTCGGCTCCGCCCGTTTTTCCGTCCACCCCCTCCCTCTCCGTTTTCACGGGCGGTCGGCATGCGTCCAGATGCAGACTTTTCGGCCCATCCCGTCTGACGGATGCGCAATATCTTCCGTTTCTATGTCGAGAAGAATCATTGACTTGGCTGATGTAATAAAGTATAATACAATTGTATAAATGTAATTATCGGGGCGACGGCATTCGGGAAAACAAGATTATGCCGATCCCTCTACCGCAGTTGTTTTATTTATGTATGAGAGAAGGGAAACAGTGTAAATGTACGCCAAATACTTTAAAAGATTTTTTGATTTTCTGTTATCCTTTCTTGCTCTTACTGTGTTGTCCCCGATCCTGCTTGTTCTGACGGCAGTGGGCGCCGTTGCTATGCGCGGCAATCCGTTCTTCACCCAACTTCGACCGGGAATGAAAGGTGAAAGCGGAAACGAAAAAATTTTCAGACTCATCAAATTCCGAACCATGAGCAATAAAAAAGATTCCGAAGGCAATCTGCTGCCTGACGCGGAGAGACTGAACGGTTACGGCAGATTTCTGCGCTCCACCTCAGCGGACGAGTTGCCGTCGCTGATAAACATTATGAAGGGTGACTTGGCAATAGTCGGTCCGCGACCCCAGCTTGTGCGGGATATGGTGTTTATGACGCCCGAGCAGCGCCGCCGGCACAGTGTCAGACCCGGGCTTACGGGACTTGCGCAGGTGAGCGGCCGAAACAACATAACATGGGAGCAGAAATTTGCCTACGATCTTGAATACATAGATAGCGGAATCACGGCTGCCAAGGATATGAAAATCATTTTCCGCACAGTGTGGAAGGTTTTTAAGCGGAGCGATACGGTGAGGGAAGGGACCGCTTCGGATATGGATTTCGGTGACTGGCTTGTAAAAGAGGGTAAGATTGCCGAAGAGGAATATGAAGAAAGGCAGTCAGAGGCAAAGGAGCTTTTGAAGGCATAAATCGGTTTGACGGCCGCATCGTGCGGTTTATATGCCTACATACCTCTATTCGCCTGTCAACCGTTTCGCCGGGTCCCTGTGTGTAAAATGTGCATCTTCTCTACCGAAACCCTTCCGACTTCGGTATCGCGCGAGGTCCGTTTTCTCGTTTCCTTTGAAGTCGGTCGCGGAAGCAAG
>CAUCSW010000003.1 GCA_958445555.1 uncultured Clostridia bacterium
GATCCGCGCGCCGATATGTCTGAGGCATTTTGCAACTATGTCGTAAACGGTGCCGAACCGCCGACGACACTTGCCGAACACTATAAGACCATGTGCATTATCGATGCGGCATACAGAAGCATTTATGAAGGACGACCGATAAAAATAGAATACCCCCGCTGATCCTTTTTCACCCTTTTACATCCTTATATAGGGCGCAGGCAGGATGCAGACCGACCGACCGAGCGAGGGCAGCGCCGCGCGCCCTCCGACAGGAGGGCGCAAAAAACGGGCAGCAGAGCGTGATAAATGAATGCCGCCTTGTCAAAAAAGGACTTTCCGATAAACAAAAATGTGTCGCCGCCCGTTTGCCGCGCCTTCGGCGCGGGCGGCGCTGTCCTCGGTCGGTCGCTCATCAAATCTGCCTGCCCGGGTAATTTGTCGCTTTATCTGCCGCCTAATTCGCCGCTTGATTTATCGTTTTTTATCGTTTGATATATACCTCTTGATTTACCGTTTGACCGTGAGTCACTTCCTGTGATATAATTGTACCGATGTATGTGTACGCTCACAATTAAAATCACGGCATTTTTTCACCGTTCTGCGCTCACTGTTGTTATAAATGCGGTTTGAGTCGTATATCATAATACTTTGTCGAAAATCGACGATCGGAAGTGAATTATATGAGATTGTTTGACATACTGGGACCCGTCATGGTCGGCCCCTCAAGCAGTCATACCGCAGGGGCGGTACGGATAGGACTCGTATCGCGAATGCTCCTTGACGATGTGCCGATCCGCGCCGAGATCGGCCTTTGCGGCAGCTTTGCGCTCACGGGAAAAGGACACGGTACCGATTTTGCCATAATTGCGGGCTTGCTCGGAATGCAGCCCGATGATCTGCGAATACCGAACTCATTTTCCGAAGCCCGTAAGCAGGGACTTTCCTTTTGCTTTTATGACACCCACATAAACGGCGCTCACCCCAACACCGCACTTCTTAAACTCACGGGAAAAAACGGATCCGCCCTTGAGATCGTTGCCGAAAGCGTGGGAGGCGGCAGGATAAGGATACGCTCGATAGACGGGATAGAAACAAACTTCTCGGGAGAGCATAACACGCTGATCGTTCATAACCGTGATCTCCCCGGCCATGTGGCGGCGGTGACCGAGCTTCTGAGCAAAAAGGGGATAAATATCGCCACCATGCAGTTGTACCGCGATGAGCAGGGCGGCGACGCAGTAATGGTGCTTGAATGCGATCAGCATATACCGAGCGGTATCAGATCGGAACTGAGCGGGATAAACGGCGTAAAGAAAGTTACTGTTTTCAATGTGGAGGCTTCACTGTGAGTTTTACAAGTATCAAGGCGATCATCGACCTGTGCGAAAGCAACGGCAAACCCATAAACGAAAATATCCGCGATGCGGACTGCAGAGAAAACGGCTACTCTCCCGAATTTTCGGAAAACAAAACGGCTGAGCTTTGGAATGCGATAAAGCAGTCAAGCGAAAGCTACAACGGTAATGACCGTTCAAACAGTAAACTGAGCGGCGGTGACGCCCGATTGATAAAGGATGCTTCCGATCGCGGATCGCTTATCGGCGGCAGACTCTTTTTAAGGGTGATAGAAGAGGCGCTCAAGGTGGCGGAATGCAACGCCTGTATGAAGAGGATAGTAGCCGCCCCGACCGCAGGCAGCTGCGGCGTGCTCCCTGCCGTTCTCATACCGATAAAAGAAGAATACGGCATCACCGATGCCAAAGCGATCGAGGCTCTGTATGTAGCTGCGGGATTCGGTCAGGTGACGGCGGTACGCGCAAGTGTCTCGGGTGCGGAAGGCGGATGCCAGGCTGAGATCGGGACCGCTTCCGCAATGGCTGCGGCTGCACTGACTCACATATTCGGGGGTACTCCCTCTCAGTGTGCGGATGCCTTCGCCATCGCCCTCGGCAACCTGCTCGGACTCGTATGCGACCCGGTTGCGGGCCTGGTCGAGATTCCTTGCATAAAAAGAAATGTCGTCGGTGCGGTGGGCGCACTTGCAGCTGCCGATATGGCATTGTCGGGGATCAAGAGCCGCATACCCGCCGACGAGGTAATAGATGCCATGGGTGAAGTCGGACGGGCCATGCCCGCCTCATTAAGAGAGACTGCGTTGGGCGGACTCGCCGCGACCCCGACCGCAATAAAGATAACCGATGAACTCCGAAAAAAAGCATAAACGATCGGCAAAACGGCAGCACATCCGAGTTATTTCCCCATGTGTCCCCTCCCGATATGTTCTCCGATTACTCTCCGTGCGTCCTTTCAATGTGTGTTGTCAGGGTACGATTGCCGGGGGGTACTATGCCCCTCGATATACCTGCCGCCGGCTCCCCCCTGCACCGCAGCCGCAAATCATTAAAACAAAATCGCCTTTTAATGCGGCCCGACTCGGAGCAGATTCGAAAGAGCATATGCTGTCAAAACAGAAAGTCCGTAAAAACCGCCGGGTTTTTACGGACTTTTTTGTATATTTCTTGTTATTTCGGGGATATCCAATTAGTATATGTACGCCGATTTACGGATTCCTTATTATTTAAAATGACAAATACTTATACTTTTGGGTAAATTATTGACACTTTTAGATTTTTAGGATATAATGTTACTAACACTTTGTAACGAGGAGAGAAGCATTTAATGTGCGGAATTGTAGGATATACCGGAAATAACCAGGCAGCTCCCATTCTTTTAGACGGTCTCGAAAAGCTTGAATACAGAGGATATGACTCTGTCGGAATAGCCGTTTTGAACGACGGAGAGATCAAAATACTTAAGGATGTCGGCAGAATAAAGCATCTGCGCGAAACATCGAATAATGCAAGCGGCCTCACGGGATCCCTCGGCATAGGTCACTCAAGGTGGGCTACACACGGAGCACCCACCGTTCAGAATGCTCATCCCCATTACTCAGCGAACGGCAAGTTTGCGATCGTCCATAACGGCATAATAGAAAACTATGCCGCACTCAAGGCGTCACTTATATCGGAAGGTGTTGTTTTCAGAAGCGAGACCGATACAGAAGTCGTCGCACAACTCCTTCAGAAGAATTACAACGGAGACCTCAAGGATACCGTTAAAAAAACGGCATCTATGCTTGAGGGCTCTTATGCGCTCGGAATAATCTGTGCCGAATATCCGAACACTTTGTATGCGGTCCGCCGCTCAAGCCCCCTCATCATCGGAGTCGGCGAGGGTGAGAACTTCATAGCCTCCGATGTCACCGCCCTGATCTCCCACACCAGAAATGTGGTCTATCTGGAGGACGGCGAATTCGCCGAGCTGACACCCGACACGGTCAAGGTATTCAGTGCCGACGGCAAGGAGCTCAACAAAGAGATCCACCGCGTCGACTGGGATATCGACAGTGCCGAAAAGGGCGGCTACGAGCATTTTATGCTCAAGGAAATAAATGAGCAGCCGAAAGCCCTAAAGGCGACCGTTGAGCCCCGTATCAAGGGCGGCAGGATCATTCTTGACGATATGAAGATGACCGCCGACGATCTTAAGAATATCAACCGAATCATAATCACCGCGTGCGGCTCGGCATCTTTTGCGGGCCAGCTCGGAAGGATCGTTTTGGAAAAGCTTACCCGTATACCCGTTGAGGTCGACCTTGCAAGCGAATTCCGTTATCGTGACCCGATAGTGGATGAACACACCCTGTTGATCGTGATCTCGCAGTCGGGTGAAACGGCTGACACTATCGCCGCAATGAAGGAAGCCAAATCCCGCGGCGCAAGGATTCTTTCGATAGTCAATGTAGTCGGCAGCACCATTGCCCGCCTGTCGGACGATGTGCTTTTCACCTGGGCAGGCCCCGAGATCGCGGTCGCTACGACCAAGGGTTACACCACTCAGGCTGCGGTACTCTACCTGTTTGCCGTTTATGCCGCGCATAAGCTCGGAAGGATCGACGGAAGCGAATACACAAGACTTATAGATGAGATAGAGCGCCTGCCCGAATATACCGAAAAAGCACTCTCACTCAACGCAAATATAGAAGAGCTTGCAAACAGATATCATATGCACCGCAATGTCTTCTTTATCGGCAGAAATGTTGACTACGGCGTGTGTATGGAGGGCTCTCTGAAGCTGAAAGAGATATCCTATATCCACTCGGAGGCTTATGCCGCGGGAGAACTCAAACACGGTACAATTTCACTTATCGACGAGGGCACACCAGTCATTGCTCTCTGCTGCCACGAGGCTCTCTACGATAAAATGCTCAGCAATGTCAAAGAGGTCAAGGCAAGAGGTGCGAAGGTCATATGCGTTTGCCTTGAGGGTGCCGATGTGACCGACTGCGAAGCCGATGACATCATTTATGTGCCCCGTACCGATTCTCTTATCAACGGCTCGGTCGAGGTCGTGCCGCTTCAACTGTTTGCTTACTATATCGCCAAAGCAAACGGCTGCGATATCGATAAACCCAAGAATCTTGCAAAGTCCGTCACCGTCGAATAAACCGACCGATATGTGACAGTCGAAAACACAGGCGCCGTCCCTTTAGGGACGGCGCCTGATCTGTTATATGTTTCTTTATGTCAGCAGACCGCGGGATCATAATTTAAGCCGACGGGATAGGCGCCGCTTACCCGACTTTGGGCAGCAGCCCGACTTTAGAGGCAGCGCCGCGCGCCCTTCCGCGGAATGGCGCAAAACGGGCGGCAAAGCTGATAAAGGGATGCCGCCTTATCAAAAATTGAGGGCCTTTCAGAACGACAAAATATACCGCCGCCCGTTCACCGCGCCTTCGGCGTGGGCGGCGCTGCCTTCGGAAGGTTTATACTTCAAACGGTTTCGACTCCCGTCAGCTTAAGCTGACGGGAGTCGAAACCTGCCGTCTGTCAGAGCCCCTTTTCGGCGTTCTTCGGTTCCTCATCACGGCGGACCTCCGTCTTTTCGGCTATAACGTTCAGCTTGTCGTATATATACTCTATCATTATTTCGGTCTTCAAGTTGACCTTGTAGTCGTTTTCGGCTCTCAGCCTGTCCTTTTCCTCCTGCCTGTTCTGACTCATCATTATGAGCGGAGCCTGGATCGCTGCCACGCAGGACAAGACAAGATTAAGAAGTATAAACGGATAAGGATCGAACGCATCGGCGGCAAGCAGTATATTGAGTATCATCCAGCCGAGCAAAACCGCGACAAAAGAAAAAATAAACGCCCAGCTGCCCGCAAACTTAGCTATCGAGTCTGCGGCGCGTTGCCCGAATGAGCTGAGCTTTCTCTGCTCCTTTACGGTGTTGACCGAGACCCTGCTCGACGCAATCAGCTTCAGCACCTCGTCATCGGTCATATCATGCCTGATATCTTCAATTATCTCACTTATAAGAGCTTTATTGTCTTTCATGTCTTTGCAGAACTCCTTATAAAATGCCGAACAAAAAACATTGCCGCTATTCGGTGCACGGTACCGCATCGCGGCGCCCGATTACATTTTTTGTATTACTGCCATCCAGCTGCATTTTATCATAATATGAACCCGATATCAACCCTTCGCCGTCATTTTTGCTTCGTTGCCTCTCGATTTTGTCTCCCCCGTCCGCGGCACCGTCTGCCCGCATAGGCGCTGCCCCATCTGCTCTCGGTATCTTAAGTATGCACCCACCTAAGAACGCCATCCGGAAAACTCCTTCAAAATTTTTCTGCAGCCTATTGACAAATCGAAAGCGGATGACTATAATGAACATATGAACAATTATTCATATGTTCATTCTTTCCAAGAAACACCCCCGAGGATCACTCATCTGTTCGGCGGAGAACATGGCACCGAAAGGAAACGAAAAATGAAAAATGCACCCCACTGTGACGATACCTGTATACATAATGATATCCTGAACGAGGTCATTTCCTCGCTGCCGAGCGACGAGGACCTTTGCGACCTTTCCGAATTGTTCAAGGTATTCGGCGATTCCACCCGCATAAAGATCCTTTATGCTCTTATGGAAGACGAAATGTGCGTCTGCGATATAGCCGAACTGCTTCATATGACCCAGTCGGCAATATCCCATCAGCTCAGAGTGCTTAAACAGGCAAGCCTCGTAAAATACCGCAAGGAAGGTAAAACAGTATATTATTCCCTTGCCGACGATCATGTTCATATCATCATTGCCAAAGGAATGGAACATATAAAGGAATGACCACCGAAGCCGGGCAGATAGAGGTGCTCCGCGTACCTCCCCCTGCCGCCGCAAAAACGCAGATCGTTCTTACAGCCGAAAGGAGACCCGAAACCATGGAAAAAGAAGAAAAGATCACCCTTGTGCGGATCACCGTTTCCGCTGCGCTCACAGTTGCTTTGATGATCATCTCGCCCGAACCCCAACTGCTTAAATATCTTTTGTATCTGATACCTTATTTCCTTATAGGATACGATGTGCTCTTCTCCGCCGTCAAAAATATCTTTCACGGCGAGTTGTTTGACGAAAAGTTCCTTATGACGATCGCCACCATAGGTGCATTTGCGATAGGCGACTACCCCGAAGGCATCGCCGTAATGGTGTTCTATCAGCTCGGCGAAATGCTTCAGGATATGGCGGTCGAAAAGAGCAAAAAGTCGGTCGAGGAGCTTATGGATGTGCGCCCCGATTCCGCAAAGCTCCTTGTCGAAGGCAAGCTGCAGACCGTTTCTCCCGAGAGCGTCAAGGTCGGCGATATAATAGTTACCGACCCGGGTGAAAAGATACCGTTGGACGGCGTCGTGATCGACGGCTCCGCGACGGTCGACACCAAATCCATAACCGGCGAAGGAATGCCGCGGGATATATCGGTCGGGGACAATGTCGCCGCGGGATGCATAAACCTCAACGGTTCACTGAATATCAAGGTCACCCACGAATATGCCGACTCCACGGTCGCAAAAATGCTTGAGCTTGTTAACAGATCCGCAGAGCGTAAAGCCAAGAGCGAAAATTTCATCACCTCTTTCTCAAAGGTATATACCCCGATCGTCGTTATCGCCGCTCTCCTTGTTGCATTTGTGCCCCTTATCTTCGGTGCCGATTTTTCAACATGGCTTAACAGAGCGCTTGTATTTCTGGTCGTTTCCTGCCCCTGCGCACTGGTCATTTCGGTCCCCCTCGCCTACTTTGCAGGTATCGGCTCCTCATCCAAAAAAGGTATTCTGGTAAAGGGGTCCGATGCACTTGAAAAGCTTTCCGACGTGTCCTGCGCCGTGTTTGATAAAACAGGAACAATAACAAAAGGGAATTTCGTTGTTTCCGCAGTCCACCCGAGCGAGTGCTCCGAAGATGAGCTTTTGAGCTACGCCGCCGCTGCCGAAGCGCACTCCAATCACCCGGTCTCCGCCGCACTGAGAGATAAATGGAACAATGACGAAAACTACTCCGTGTCCGATATCGAAGAGCTCGCCGGTATGGGCGTTAAGGCGATGATAAACGGAAAGACCGTCGCCGTCGGAAACGGCAGACTTATGGACAGTGTAGGTGCAGTATGGCATAACTGCCATAAAAACGGCACTGTCGTGCATGTGGCGGTAGATGGCGAATACGCGGGTCACATCGTTATCAGCGATGAAGTAAAGCCGACCGCACAAGAGGCGCTCGCCCTCCTTAAAAAGGCAGGCGTGTCAAAAACCGTCATACTTACCGGGGACAATGCCGCCACTGCCGAAGAGGTAGCCAAAAAGGTGGGCGCAGATGAAGTTTATTCTTCTCTCCTCCCCGCCGATAAGGTTGCAAAGCTCGACGAGCTCATGGGCGGTACGGACGGTAAGGTCATATTCGTCGGAGACGGAATAAACGATGCCCCCGTTTTGAAGCTTGCCGATGTCGGTATTGCAATGGGCGCCCTCGGATCGGATGCCGCCGTCGAATCGGCCGACGCTGTCGTTATGGACGACGATTTAAAAAAGCTCCCCTCTATCATTAAGATAGCGAAAAAGACCCGTCGCATAGTAACGGAAAACATAGTTTTCTCGCTCTTCGTAAAACTCCTCATCATGGTGCTCAGCGTTGCGGGCGTTCCCTATATGATGTGGGCTGCGGTTTTCGGAGATGTCGGCGTATCGCTCCTCGCGGTCGCAAATTCACTTCGACTTCTTTCGACGAAAACCATTGACTAAATACATTTAATGGTATATAATATTTAACTAAAGAATACGCTTGATGCCGCCCGTTTGTTGCGATATGCAATTTAACGCGACATCAAGCGTATCTCATAATACTATGAAAACGGAGAAACAAAGTATGGCTTTTTATTACGACGAACCATCAAGAACCTTCAGCGAGTATCTTCTCGTTCCCGGCTATTCGTCTTCCGAGTGCATTCCTCAGAATGTATCACTGAAGACCCCGCTCGTTAAGTTCCGCAAGGGTGAGGAATCGTCAATAGTTATGAACATTCCGCTTGTTTCGGCAATAATGCAGTCGGTGTCGGGCGACAGACTCGCCGTCGCGCTTGCCAAAGAAGGCGGCGTTTCTTTCATATACGGTTCACAGTCGATAGAAAGCGAAGCCGCAATGGTATCAAAAGCCAAGAATTACAAAGCCGGCTTTGTGAGCAGCGATTCCAACATCAGACCGGACGCGACCCTTGCAGATATTCTTACCTTAAAGGAAAAAACAGGTCACTCAACCGTTGCGGTCACCGACGACGGCACCGCGGACGGTAAGCTTTTGGGCCTCGTGACCAGCAGAGACTACCGAGTCAGCAGAATGGGGCCTTCCCTTAAAGTCAGTGAATTTATGACTCCGTTTGATAAGCTGATATGTGCAAAGGAAGGCATAAGTCTTAAAGAAGCGAACGATATCATATGGGATAACAAACTCAATGCCCTTCCGATAATAAGCGACGAGGGCAAGCTCAGATTCTTCGTTTTCCGCAAAGACTATGACTCCCATAAAGAGAATCCCGGTGAACTGCTTGACAATGAGAAGAGATATGTTGTGGGAGCAGGAATAAACACGCGCGACTACGCCGAGCGCGTGCCTGCACTTGTCGATGCGGGCGCCGATGTCCTTTGCATTGACTCGTCGGAGGGCTTTTCCGAATGGCAGAAGCGCACAATAGACTTCATAAGAGAAAAATACGGCGATTCGGTCAAGGTAGGCGCGGGAAATGTCGTCGACCGTGACGGTTTTCTCTTCCTTGCGGAAGCCGGTGCCGATTTCGTGAAGGTCGGTATCGGCGGCGGTTCCATATGCATAACCCGCGAGACCAAGGGAATAGGCAGAGGTCAGGCCACCGCTCTTATCGAAGTGTGCAAGGCGCGCGACGAATACTATGAAAAGACGGGGATATATGTCCCGGTCTGCTCGGACGGCGGCATAGTCCATGACCATCATATGACGCTTGCTCTTGCCATGGGTGCGGACTTTATTATGCTCGGCAGGTATTTTGCCCGCTTTGAGGAAAGCCCCACAAATAAAGTCATCATCAACGGAAATTACTATAAGGAATACTGGGGTGAGGGCTCAAACCGCGCCAGGAATTGGCAGCGCTACGACCTCGGAGGCGCCGCTAAGCTTTCTTTTGAAGAAGGCGTCGATTCATATGTTCCTTATGCGGGTCTTCTTAAGGATAATGTGCACATATCCCTTTCCAAGGTCAAATCGACAATGTGCAACTGCGGCGCACTCTCGATACCCGAGCTTCAGAAAAAAGCCAAGCTTACGCTCGTATCCGCAACGAGTATCGTAGAAGGCGGTGCCCATGATGTCATAACCAAAAACGGTGCGCCCAAGATATCGGGAACAAAATAATCAATAAACGACCGTTAAGCCGACGGTGACCGTGCATTTTCCATCTTCGGAACACTGTCACCGTTTTGTCACGATTCCCCGTTTATCGTATTATCCGGTTTAAGGCATCAGCCCGACCGCAGGCAGCGCCGCGCGCCCTTCCGGGGAAGGGCGCAAAACGGGCAACAAAATGTGATAATGGAATGCCGCACTATCGAAAAAGCAGGACTTTTCTGAGACGAAAATGTGCCGGTGCCCGTTTGCCGCGCCTTCGGCGCTTCGCGGCGCTGCCTGCGGTCGAGCTGATGCTTAAAGTCGGCTCGGGTGCGAACGCTATGGTTGATCGCTCCGCCCTCCCCGTTGAATATAAGGTTAAAACGATCCTTTTTTCGGAGGAAAAAATGTTTAAACGATTTGTAAGCTACTACCGACCCCATATTCCGTTGTTCTGCCTTGATATGGCAGCCTCGCTGCTCGTTTCGGTAACGGGTATTTTTTACCCCTTCGTCACAAGACATATGCTTAACGACTATATCCCCGAGAGAAAATACGATATGATCGTTATCGCAGGCGCGGCGCTGCTCGTCATCTACCTTATCCGTATGCTGCTTAACTACTTTATACAGTATAAGGGCCATGTTATGGGCGTGCGTATGCAGGCACAGATGCGCCACGATATGTTTGTGCATCTCGAAAAACTCCCCTACGGATTCTTCGATAATCATGAAACGGGAAAAATAATGTCACGCATGACGAGCGACCTTATGGACATAAGCGAGCTCGCTCATCACGGCCCCGAAAATATAATTGTCTCTACAATAGCGATAATAACTTCATTTACATATCTTTCCACTATCAACCTGCCGCTCACCCTTATTGTTTTTGCATGTGTCCCCTTTTTGGTCGCTGCGGCGGCAGTAACCAGAAAAAAGATGCGAAACGCTTTTATGCGCAGCAGACAGTCGACCGCAAGAATAAACGCCGCTCTTGAAAGCAGCATATCGGGAATAAGAGTGACAAAGGCTTATACAAATGCCGAAAAGGAAACGGAAAAGTTCGAAGAGGGAAACCGCGAATTCGTTGAGGCGCGTAAAGATGCCTATAACGCCATGGGCAAATTCCATTCCACGACCGCATTCGTGACCGATATTTTCAATGTCATAGTGCTTATTGCCGGCGGAATATTCCTGTATAACGGCAGCATAGACTTCGGGGATTATTCGGCGTTCGTCGTCTCGGTAAACCTCTTTATCTCACCTGTTATGACACTTGTAAACTTTATGGAGCAGTATCAGAACGGCGTGACGGGATTTGAAAGATTCGTCGAAATACTTGATACCGAACCCGAGAAGGACCCGCCCGATGCAGAACCGATAGACCGCGTCGAAGGGCATATTGAGTTCAAGGATGTATGCTACGGTTACGAAGACGGACGCCCTGTCTTAAATAACATCAGTCTCGACATAAAGAGGGGCGAAACATTTGCTCTTGTGGGACCCTCCGGCGGCGGAAAGACCACGATATGTCACCTGATCCCCCATTTTTATTCGATCGACGGCGGAGATATACTTATCGACGGAAAAAGCATCAACGGTATTACTCTCGACTCTCTGAGAAAAAACATCGGTATAGTTCAGCAGGATGTGTATCTGTTTAACGCAAGTATAAAGGATAACATTCTTTACGGCAATCCCAACGCCGATGATGAAGCGGTGATAGAAGCCGCCAAGAGAGCAAATATACACGAATATGTAATGTCATTGCCCGAAAAGTACGATACCGTTATAGGCGAACGCGGAGTTAAACTGTCGGGCGGTCAAAAGCAGCGCCTGAGCATAGCGCGGGTGTTCCTGAAAGATCCTCCGATACTTATACTCGACGAAGCCACAAGCGCACTCGACAATGTCACCGAGCAACTGATACAGGCATCTCTTGACGAGCTTTGCAAGGGCAGAACGACCGTGGTCGTCGCCCACCGCCTATCCACCGTTAAAAATGCCGACGAGATCGCAGTCATAGATGAGGGCAGCGTGGTTGAGCAAGGCTCACATAAGGAACTTCTGGCACAGGGCGGCTTCTACGCCGACCTGTACAACAGTCAGCTCATAAACTGACTCTCCTTTCGTCTCCCGCTCATTGGGATTGTTTTTTCGGAATAATTGTGATAAGATACTGATATAGCGACCGAGAAAAAAGGTAGGAACTTAAGGGAGGACCGTGTTATGGAAAAATCAGCAAAAAACGCTCTTACGATAACGGGTATTGTTGTGGGTGTGACCGCTGCCGCTGCGGCAACGGCATACTTCACAACAAAGTATCTTGTGAACACCGCCCTTGATCGCAAAGCGCCTAAGCTGGTTCAGAATATGGATCGCTTTATCGCGGGGTCCGATATCAGTTCCGATTTTCTCAACGAGCTGGATAAAGCTTCCGAAAAGCTTGAGAACAGCGAACACGAAACCGTTCAGATCACTTCAAGCTACGACGGTATAGCCCTTGTAGGACATTATTTCCCCGTCAAAAAAGCGAAAAGAGTGATCGTCGCGGTGCACGGTTGGAGATCCTCATGGCATCGTGATTTCGGACTTGTTTCCGATTTTTGGAAAGAAAACGGCTGCAGCGTGCTCTATGTGGAGCAGAGAGGTCAGAACAACAGCGGCGGCGACTATATGGGATTCGGTCTTACCGAGAGATTTGATTGCCTTGACTGGGCACGATGGACAGATGCAAACACCGATGCTTCCCTTCCCATATACCTCGCGGGAATATCAATGGGTGCCACCACCGTTATGATGGCATCGGCTCTTGATCTCCCTCAGCGGGTGCACGGCATAATGGCTGATTGCGGATTTACTTCACCGAGCGCTATATTCAAGCATGTGGCGCATAAGAATCTTCATATCAGCTACGGAATCAGAGGCGGATTGATAGAGGCGCTCTGTAAACAGAAGATAAACCTCGGACCCAATGAGTATTCATCGACCGAGGCACTCCGTGAGACTAACATACCCGTTCTTTTCATCCACGGAACCAACGATACCTTTGTGCCCGTCGAAATGACATACGAAAACTACTCTGCGTGCGCCTCACCCAAAAGACTGCTCGTTGTTCCGGGTGCCGATCACGGAATGAGTTATTTCGTCGAACCCGAAAAATATAAGGAAACAATAAAGGAATTCTGGGCATCGTTTGATAAGATCATGCCTGCCGTCAAGACATCGTAAACGACTTACGGACTTAGGTTGCGGCAGCCGAGATCTCGTCTCGACCCCGCCTCGCCCCCGCTCTCGTATACCGCCCGAAGGGATTCGGAGTGCGGCTTCGGTACCGACTCGATGCCATTCGCGTTTTCAGTTTATAAGGAAGGATAAGTCTGACAATGTCGAAGCTCTATTTTAAATTCGGAGCTATGGGAAGCTCAAAAACGGCTCAGGCACTTATGACAAAGTTCAATTATGAGGAAAAGGGCGAAACCGTGTGGCTCATAAAGCCCGCGACGGATAACCGTGATGATACCGTTGACGAATACGGCAATCGAAAGACCGTCGTTCGCTCAAGAATAGGCCTCAGCGCCCCCGCGGAAGCGGTAAGTGCGGACACGGATCTCTTTAAGCGCTTTTGCGAGCTTGCCGAAAAAGCGCCGAAAGGCGTAGTGATCTGCGACGAATGCCAGTTTTTGACCGAAAAACAGGTGGACGAGCTCAAATGCATTGTCGACAAGCTCTCGATCCCCGTTCTGTGTTTCGGACTCAGAGCCGACTTTCAGACAAAACTGTTCCCGGGCAGCAAAAGACTCTTCGAAATAGCCGACAGTATAACCGAGATTAAGTCTGTCTGCAGGTGCGGAAGAAAAGCAACCGTAAATGCCCGTTTCGGAGATGACGGAGTCATAATCACCGAGGGAGACCAGGTATTTATCGGCGGAAACGACCGATACGAGGGAATGTGCTATAAATGCTATCGCAAGCTCATCGAAGAGCGCGATGCGAAAAATAAGGCATCCGAGACTAAACACCCGTAGAATGCATTCCGATTGGGTATCGACTCAAAAAGGTGCAGTCGTGGCGCAGACTCCCGAAATGCCGCAAGGGTACCGACATTAAAAACTTTCAAATATAAAGGGGCACATATAGAAATGCGGGACTACATCATTCATTTAATAAGACACGGTGAGACACTCGCCAATACGGAAAAAAAGTATATCGGAAAAACCGATCTGCCCATAACCGAAGAGGCTAAAAAGGAACTCGAGGCCTTGCGCGAGGACGGAATATATCCCGCAGTCGGTGCCGTGTACTCAAGCCCCCTTAAAAGATGCCTCCAAACGGCAAGGATCATTTATCCCGGAAAACCGCTCACGGCGGTCGAAGACCTGTCGGAATACGACTTCGGAGCATTTGAAGGAAAGACCGACTCTGACCTTGAGTCCTCCGAGGAATACCGCGCCTGGAGAGCGGGAAAGCTCGACACTCCCCCGGAAGGAGAGAGTATGTCTCGCTTTAAGGAGAGAATTTACGCCGGCCTCGTCAGCGTTGTTCACGATATGTCGGCAAACGACTGCTTTGATGCCGCGATCGTCACCCACGGCGGTGTTATAATGACATTACTTTCCTTATGCGGACTCCCGCAAAAGAATAGCCTTGAATGGATTTCCGAAAACGGAAAGGGCTTTACCGTAAGAATCAATACGGGAATGTTCTCCCGCAGCGGTCATGTTGAAGTCTGCGGTACGGTACCTGAACAGTAACACAAACGGTAATAACAGCCCACGCTGCGGACGATAACAACGATAACAACGATAACAACAATTAAAACAAAATAACAATAATAACCATAATAACAACCATAGTAACATGAAAAAAAAAAAAAAA
>CAUCSW010000004.1 GCA_958445555.1 uncultured Clostridia bacterium
TTGAAAGACTTATCCGACCCGAAACAAAGCTGGTCTGCTGCACTCATGCGTCAAATGTCACCGGCCATATAATGCCGATAAAGGAAATAGGGGAGTTGTGCAGAAGAGCAGGGGTAAGGTTCCTTGTCGATGCCGCGCAGACCGCGGGTGTTGTCGGAATAAATATGCGTGAGATGAATATAGATTACCTATGCATAGCGGGACATAAAGGATTGTATGCACCCTCGGCAATAGGCGTCCTTATTGCCCTCGCGCCCATCGAAAAAACGATTGTTGAAGGCGGCACGGGAACGAACTCGATAATATACAGTCAGCCGCCCGAGCTGCCCGAGAGGTTCGAAAGCGGAACCGTCAGCGTGCCGCTGATATTCGGACTGAAGGCGGGACTCGGCTTTGTCCGCGCAAAGGGAGCGTCGGAACTGTACAAAAAGGAGACCGCGCTTGCAGCGGCATTTTACGACCGACTCACATCCCGTGGCGGCGTCACATTCTACTCGGGCAGACCCGCGGTGGGATACACGGTGCCTACCGTGTCCTTCAATGTTCACGGACTTGAAAGCTCACTTGTTGCGGAAAAGCTCGGCAATATGGGAATATGTGTCAGAGCGGGACTTCATTGCGCCCCGTCTGCACACAGGACCATAGGCACCGAAGGAAGCGGGACCGTAAGAGCCAGCTTTTCCGCGTTCAATACCATGCAGGAGGTCGCCCGCGCGGCGGAGGGCGTATCGAGGATAATAGGAGGAGCCGCCGGATCGGGGAGTAGCGCCGGCTTAGGAAAGACCGGAGGCTACGGTCGGGGATATCGATGATCGTATTGCTTTTGCGCCGCGATTTTGCCCTGCGGTTTTTTCCGTGGTTTTGCTCTTGAATTTTGCTTTGCCTCTTGCTTTCGGATGCTCCCGCCGTATGGGATGCCCGCCTCTTTTCATTATCTTTCTTTATAAGTGCACCTTTGGGCGTTTCGTAAATGATCAAAGGTATTTCCGGGCAGGGTATACGGCGGGAGCATCGGGTTCGTCGTTCGGCGCTCGGAGCACCTTTGCCTCACCTCGCTTTCCTTTTTAGGGCTTTTGTCTGAGCCGCTGAAAAAGGAAAGCTTTTTTCTTTCCCAAACGCAAAAAAACTATTGATTTCACGCGGATATATGTTACAATTTATATAGCACGATATAAAATAGAGCAGTACTGCGGAATAAGGCATATGCTTGTTATCACGACCCGCCGATCGGCGGTTTTGCAGCAATGCAATGATTTTGCTGCGGCTTGGTGTCGTTGCCTTCCGCACAGTGTTGTTTAGAGCCGCTTCGTGCGGATTTGATAAACGGGTATTTGTACCGAAAATCTTCTTTGTCGGGTGGTGTGAACGGATGTTTGATTTCTTCGTTGCAATATATGAATTTTTCTATACCGCCTTCAACCTTCTGGTTGCGGCGTTTTCCTCATTCAGGGTGTGGGATGTTCTCGATATTGTCATAATCGCATTCGTGCTTTATAAGGTGATCATACTCTTCAGGGACACCCGCTCAAAGCAGCTCATCAAGGGCATATTTATCCTTTTTCTCATTTGGTCGGTTGCCCGACTGCTCAACCTGATAATCCTCAGCTGGGTGTTTTCAAAGGCGGTCGACTATGTGATAATTGCCTCGGTCGTGATATTCCAGCCCGAGCTTCGACGCGCGCTCGAGAGGGTCGGCTACAGTAAGCTGAAGATCATCGGCTTCGGATCGGCGGCGCATGATGAAAGTGCCGTGCTTGAATCCATAGACAGACTGTGCAAAGCCGTCGGCACGATGCACGACGGAAAGATCGGCGCACTCATAGTTATTGAAAGAGACTCTCCGCTCAACGAGATTGTAGCGACCGGAACGGTCATAGATGCCAGGGTCTCACCCGAGCTGGTCTGTAACGTTTTTTATCCCAAGTCGCCGCTCCACGACGGTGCGATGATAATCAGGGACAATAAGGTCTATGCCGCCGCCTGCATACTGCCCCTTACCTCACGCAACAATGTTGATAAGGAACTCGGAACGCGCCACAGGGCCGCAATAGGCTTGAGTGAGACCTCCGACGCGGTGGTCCTGGTGGTTTCGGAGGAAACGGGAAATATATCCCTCGTTATGAACGGCGAGATCAAAAGAAACTATAATCCGCAAACACTCCGTGAGGAGCTTAAAAACATTCTTACCGCAGGGCAGGACGAGGGCGCTCCCGTCGGCTTGTTCGGCAAGCTGAAAAGCAAATTCAGAAGCAAGCGATCAGGCAGCGATGATTCCGAGAGTGAGGTGACAGGCGATGAGCAAAAGTAACCGACTTTCGGGACTGCTTCACAAACTGTTTCACAATAACAGATTTGTGGCGGTGTTCTCGACAGTCACTGCGTTGATCATGTGGCTGGTCATCAGCATTTCCGAGAACCCTCAGCGCACAACGACGATAAGCGGCGTCCCGCTCAATATCAATACCCAGGGAACGATAATAAGCACACTCGGAATGGAGATAGTGTCCGGTCATATCGAGACGGTCGATGTTGCGGTATCGGGTCCGAGCTATATAGTCAGCTCCTTAAAGAGTTCGGATATAAACGTTTCCGCATCGCTTTCGGATGTCACCGGAGCCGGTACATACGAGCTGAAGCTGCGCGCAGTCAGGGGAAGCAGCAAGACCGGATATGACATAGTGGGCGTCTCGCCCGACAAGGTCACGGTCACATTCGATGTCGTGGATACAAAGAGCTTTGAAATCGAGCCTGTCGCTCTCGGAGCGTCGGCATCCGAAGGACTTATTGCGGAGCCGGTCGTAAGCAACCCGGCGAATTCGTCGATCACCGTATCCGGTCCCAGAACGGTCATGAGCCGTATTGCAAAGGTGACTGCCGAGGCGGAATTTAACGAAGTGCTCTCAAAGAAGACAGAAAAGACCGCCGAACTTAAATTCTATGATGAAAAGGGCGATCTTATCAGCGAGGAAGACATAAATATGTTGGATCTTCCTTTCAATAGCATGGATATCGCAGTGCAGATATTCAAGGAAAAGACACTGCCCGTAGTGATGAATTCGAAATCGTCGACGGCGGCGTTAGCAATACCGCATACATTCTCGTCAAACACGGTAGTGGTGAGAGGTGAGCCGAGCGTTGTTGATGCAATGAGCTATGCCGAGCTTGAAAACATCGACATGAGCAAGATCTCAACAGGCAGCGCGAAGGACGGCAAGGTCATGCTGACACCGGAGTTTGTTCTTCCCTCATCGGTCAGAACGGTGGGCGCGGAGCATTTTGAGGTCACATTTGATCTACATAACTATGCGAGCAAGACGATAAGGGTCACATCTATGAAAACGATCGGAACTGGGAGCGGCACCAAAGCGGTCTTCGCCTCCAAATATGTAGAAGTGACACTGTGCGGTCCCATTCAGGCTATAAATTCCGTAAAGGAGGATGATATAGTGGTATATGCGGATTGCACCGGCAAAGTTGCGGGAGATTACAATATAACCTGTACGGTCGAGATCACGAATTATCCGAGCGTGTGGTCGTTCGGAACCGTTACGACATCGGTCACCATTGAGTAAGACTGTCTGATCCGATCGGCACCTAATTTACATTTTTAATTAACACTCAGCTCCCCGTCATAGTAAGGACTCGGATTGCATCAAGGTATTCGGGATCGTGATTATGTCGGGGAGCGATGCTTTTGATAATACCGTGATGACTGCCTATAAGCCGAGATTGCCGCATGCGCATATAAACCGAACGGCTGCGCGTAAGAGTAGGCGGAATGTCACCGAGAGCAGAGTCGGCATATACTGATACCGAGGTGTATGCTATGGAACTGTTTCTTTCGATACTTAATTTTATGTTCGTCATCATCGGTGTGGCTGCGGTATTGAGATTTGCCGTGTGGAAACTCACCTCGTGCAGCTGCGATTATCATTACATCGTGCTGCTTGACGGTGATGATGCCGAACTGAGACTCCGCGAGGCAGTTGAAAAAAACAGATTTGACATAAATACGCGCTCAAAGGTCGTTTATGCGGTCAATGTCGGACTCGACGACGAGACCGCACGCGCCTGTGAAATGATGTCGCACGACAACCCGCAGATAGTGTTTTGCAGACCCGAGCAGCTCGGCGAGCTGATACGGCAATATTGAAGCGGAAAAGTACGCTTGAACCGCAGCGGGAAAACCTTCAAAATGATGAGCGGGAAGGAAGAATAAGCGGTAAGCACAAATAACGGATATCACAAAAGGCGGGAGGTGAAAAGGGTGGTTGCAGAGGAAAGCGCGGAACTGATAAGAGGAACGGTGGCAGAGGTCACATTCCGTAATGATGATACCGGGTTCACCGTTCTTGAGCTTGAAGACGGTGATGAGCACTTGACCGCCGTGGGGGTGATGCCGTCCGTGTCGCGGGGCGAGATGCTTGAACTCGGCGGCACCTTCGATACCCATGCGGTATACGGCAGGCAGTTCCGCGTTATTTCGTTTATAAGGGTGTTTCCCTCCGACTCCGCGGCGATACTGCGATATCTTTCGGGAGGAGTGTTTAAGGGAATAGGTCCCGCCACCGCGAAAAGGATCGTCACCCGATTCGGAAACGACACCTTCGATGCCCTTATGAACCGTCCCGAAGAGGTCGCGAATATCAAGGGTATCTCATATTCAAAGGCGTTGGAGATTTCCAAAGAGATAGCCGCAAGGAATTCGATGAGAGATGCAATGCGCTTTTTCGCCTCCCACGGCTTTACCACCGAAGAGTCGCTGAAAATGTTCGGAAAACTCGGTGCGGATTGCGTGAATATCGTCAAGTCAGAACCGTATTCTATATGCGAAGAAGGGATCGATATCCCTTTTGAGCGGGCTGACGCTTTCGCGCGAGAAATGGATTGCCCCGAAAACTCCTTCGGCAGACTCAAGGCGGGAATATATTATGTTCTGCGTCACAATCTTTCAAACGGGCACACCTGTCTGCCTGCCGATAAGCTTATACAGACCGCCGCCCGTTTTTTGGGCACGGAGCAGGAGGAGGTCGAAAGAGCTGCGCAAAGGTTATGCGATATGAAACTCCTTTCGTCTTACTCTTCCGAGGGCGGCACAAGGTTGTTTTTGCCCGAACTCTTCGAAGCCGAGTATTACATAGCGGCGAGACTGCGTCTTGCTGCCCGCCCCGAAGAGGCATTTGAAATAAGCGACGATGAGATATCGCACATTGAAAATGATGCAGGAATAACATTTGAGGGACTTCAAAGAGAAGCGCTCAAAATGCTCGGGACAAGCGGTGTCCTTGTGGTCACCGGCGGACCGGGAACGGGAAAAACAACACTTCTTAAAGCAATAATCGAAGTCCTTGAGACCCGAGAAATGAACATTTCGCTGGCGGCGCCGACAGGCAGGGCTGCGAAGCGTATGTCCGAGGTCACGGGGAGAGAAGCAAAGACGCTGCACCGACTTCTTGAAGTGGAGCGGGTCGAAAACGGCGGACACAGGTTCAAAAAGAACGCAAACGATCCGCTGGACTGTGACGCGATAATTATTGACGAGATGTCAATGGTGGACTCTCAGTTGTTTTGTGCGGCGCTTTCGGCGCTGCGCCTCAGCTGCCGTATCATACTCGTGGGCGATCACGACCAGCTGCCCAGCGTCGGCGCGGGAAATGTTCTTCGCGATATACTGGATTCGGGGGCTTACAATGCCGTCTGCCTTCGTAAGGTGTTCAGGCAGGCGCTGAAAAGCAATATAACCGTTTGTGCCCACAAGGTCGTAAACGGAGAACGGATAACCCGTGAGGACAACGGCGGTGACTTTTTTACGGTCGAGACAGGGTCTCCGTCGGCTGCCGCCGGCTACATATCCGATCTTTGCACCGACAGGATCCCCGGGGCGTACGGTCTTACGCTTTTTGACGGTATACAGGTGCTCTGCCCGTCAAGGAGACTCGGACTCGGCGCGGACTCGCTGAACGCAAGGCTGCAGGAGACCGTGAATCCGCCTGCAAAGGGGAAAAAGGAAGTTACCTTCAGAGGCTTCACTATCCGTGAGGGCGACAAGGTGATGCAGACGAAAAACAACTACGACATCGTGTGGAAAAAGGATAACGGAGAGCACGGTGTGGGCGTGTTCAACGGGGATATAGGAATTGCGGAAAAAATAAATCCCGCAGCCGGAACCGTCACCGTCAGATTTGACGATCGCACCGCCGATTACGCTGCCGAGGAGGCATTTCAGCTGGAGCTTGCATACGCGGTGACGGTACATAAGAGTCAGGGAAGCGAATTCGACTGTGTGATCCTTGCGGCTGCCGATGTCCCCGAGAGATTGTGCTACAGAAATCTGCTTTATACCGCCGTAACTAGGGCAAAGAAGATGCTGATAACGGTGGGAAGACTCGACACTGTCAACAGAATGATCGACAATGAGCGCAAGACACTCCGCTATACGGGTCTGTGTGATTTTATAAAGGAGCATTCAAATGTTGTCTGAGGTTGCGGATCGCCTTGCAAGCGTCGTCTTTCCGAGGCATTGTCCCTGCTGCGATGAGCTGACGGTCGACAATGCTCCGATCTGCGAGACCTGCAGGGAGGAGCTTGAAAAAATGCGCTTGGGCGACGGCGTTTGCGATAAATGCGGTCTGCCGTGCGAACAATGTATCTGCGGCAAAAGGGTCTTTGTATTTAAGGGTATTGCCGTGCCGTTCAGATATGAGGGAGCGGCGGCTGCCGGTGTCGTCGGGATCAAAAGACATAAGAGCTGGGAGAGCGCGGAGTTTTTCTCGCGTGAAGTCGCGAAAAGGGTGGAGGACAGATTCCCGGGAAGTCGGTTCGATGCGGTATGCAGCGTGCCTATGCATATAAAGGAACTGAGACTTAAAGGCTTTGATCACGCGGCGGTCCTGGCAGGATATATTGCGAAGGAGCTCGGAATCGGATATGAAGAGCTTTTAAGACAAACGATCCTTCGCGAAAGTCAGCATAAGTTGTCCTTCGAAATGCGCCGTGAAAATGTAAAGGGAATATACAGTCTGGCAAAGAATGCGGATGTCAGGGGCAAGAAACTGTTGTTGGTCGATGATATAAAAACCTCGGGCGCCACACTCAACGAGTGTGCACACATTCTTTTGGTCGGAGGAGCTTCATCGGTGATATGCGCCGCAGCCGCGGTAACCTGTAAAAAACACCTTGTAAATCCCGATAATATACAATATAATGGTAGTAACGGTTCGTACCGATATAACGGCAGTAATCTGACGAGAATCGAACCCTGCCGCAGGCAGCCGCCTGTCGAATAGGTCCCGTGACCGTAATTCTTACACGAGGAAGTAAAGCCATGCCTTCAAACATAGGTATTGACCTCGGCTCATATAAAACAGTCATATCCTCAAGCTCAAAGGTGCTGCTTGAGCAGCCGTCGGTCGTCGCCGTCGATGCGGATAGTTTCGAACCGATAGCCTTCGGCTCCAAGGCATATGAGATGATAGATAAAAATCCTCCGGAGATCGAAATAGTGTATCCGATAGTAAGGGGCGTCGTGGCTGACTATGAGCTGACCGAAAAAATGCTGCGCGCCTTTATGACCGAAGCATTCAGCAATAAGGTCTTAAAGCCGCAGATAATGGTGGCAATGCCGTTCGGAGTCACATCGGTCCAGCATCGCTCGGTCGCAAAGGCTATAGAGCTGTCGGGCGGGAGAAATGTTCGTACGATAGAAGCTCCTCTTGCCGACGCCATTGCCTTCAAGCTTGATTTTTCACACCCGAAAGGGTATCTGGTGGCGGATATCGGCGCGGGAACGACCGATGTAGCGGTCATTTCAATGGGCGGCTTTGTAAAAAGCGCATCGGTGCCCTGTGCGTCTTTTGATTTCGATGAGTCGATAATAAGATATGTAAAGAAAAAATACCGCGTCAACATAGGACACAGGACCGCCGAGGCAATAAAGAAGCAGATAGGCGGCGTTATGCCGAGAAATGTTACCCTCACAATGCGTTCAAGCGGAATGGAAAATTTTGCGAGAATGCCGAAGTTTTTTGAGATCACATCCGAGGATGTGCGCTTGGCGCTTGCCGATAATATGAGGACCATATATCAGTCGATTAGATCCCTGCTTGAAAAAACACCGCCGGATCTTGTTGCGGATATCGCATCCGGGGGCATATACCTTACCGGCGGCGGCTCGGAACTGTACGGTATGAAGGAGTATCTTGAGAGCAAGCTCGGAATTGCCGTAAAGGCTTATGATGAGCCGAGGATAAGTGTCGCAAGGGGCACGGCGATCGCAATCAAGCATCCGAAGCTTACCGCAAACGGCGATTACCAATACCGCGCTCTTGCGGATCTTATCATAGACGATCAGGGATTCGGAGATTTTTAGTACCGATTTTCCCGCGGCGTCTTATAAGCCGACATTCAGTATAAACCGAATTTACACATTTTGTAAAAAAAGTATTGCAATACAGTGAAAACTGTGTTATCATATTTTAGCATTTGATTTCACCGAATTCCTTATCGGTGGGTTTGATGCCGAAAGATCGACACCAAAGCGGGCAGTCCTCTGCCGGAGAAGCGGCACGAATGTCTGAGGTAAATTAAGGAGGATGCATTGATGGATGCAGTAAAAATGATTTCTGCCGGAATGCTCAAGGAAGAGGTTCCCCAGATCGTGATCGGTAATACCGTTCGCGTGCATGTAAAAATTCGTGAAGGCGAGAGAGAAAGAATTCAGGTTTTTGAAGGAACCGTCATCGCTAAAAACAACAGCGGAATCGCTGAGACCTTCACCGTTCGCCGCATTTCGTTTGGCGTAGGCGTTGAGCGTGTGTTCCCTGTTCACTCACCCAATGTCGTCAAGGTTGAGACAGTCAGAAAGGGTCGTGTGCGCAGAGCTAAGCTTTACTATCTCCGCGACAGAGTCGGCAAGGCTGCGAAGGTTAAAGAAAACATATAGGTTTGACTTGCAACGGGGCTGTCGGGTTTTGACAGCCCCGTGTTTTCTTAAGTCGGTATTGCTTTGAGACGGTGCTTTATCAAGTCCGCATTTTTATAAGTTTCATTTTCTCAAAATCGCAATACCGCAATCAAAAAGGGAGGTATCGTATATGGCAGATGATCTGTTCGGCGCGACTGAGAGAGACGAAGCTTTAAGCGTTCAACCCGTTGAGCCGGAGAATTTCCGTGAAAATGATACGGAGCATAATTCATCGGATGATTTGTCGGATAACTCATCAAATTTATCAGATGACTCATCGAATGACCCGTCGGATAACTCATTGAATAACTCATCGAACAACTTGTCGAATGACTCGTCAGCCGCAGCTCCGGCAAATAGCGATAATAAGAACGACAATACCGTAAAAAATGCTCTTGAATGGCTTGATTCTGTGACCGTTGCGGTGGTGACCGTTATCCTGCTCTTTACATTTGTGTTCAGGGTCGTCGGAATAGTCGGCCCCTCAATGCAAAATACCTGCTTTGAGGGTGACAGGATCATAATTTCGAATGCGTTCTATACTCCGAAGTGCGGCGATGTCGTTGTTATATCAAGAAATTACACAAACGCTTATTCGGATATTTCCGAATCTCAGGAGCCTATAATCAAGCGCGTGATAGCAACCGAAGGAATGACGGTCGATATCGACTTTACAACCGGCACCGTTTATGTGGACGGTGAAGAGCTTAAAGAGGATTATATAAAGACCCCCACAACAAGGCAATACGATATGACTTTTCCGCTCAGGGTGGGTGAAAACCAGATATTTGTCCTCGGAGACAACAGAAACGAATCCCTTGACAGCAGGGATAAAAGGATCGGACTTGTCGACAAGCGATATGTCCTCGGCAAGGCACTGTTGAGAGTGTATAGGGTTCCCGAGAGAAGGAATTCGGTAACCGATATGTTCGGGGTCGTGTCATGAGCGAAGTTCAGAATATACAGTGGTTCCCGGGACACATGGCAAAGGCGGAAAGAGAGATCAAAAAGCTCCTGCCGCTCACCGATGCGGTTGCGGAGATTGTTGACGCGAGAATACCGTTAAGCAGCCGTAACCCGGATCTTGACCGCATTGTGTCGGGAAAGCCGCGCGTGATAATACTTAATAAGTGTGATATGGCAGACGATGCAGCCACGGCGGCATGGGTCAAAAAATACTCGGAAGCGGGAATAGCCGCAATACCGACCGATTGCCGCACGGGCAAGGGAATAAACAATTTCTCTCCCACGGTCAAAAGGGTACTTGCCGATAAGCTCAGCGGCTATCGTGAAAAAGGAATGGTAGGGAAAACGCTGCGTGTTATGGTGGTCGGTATACCGAATGTCGGCAAATCTACCTTTATAAACCGCGTTGCGGGTGTCGGCAAGGCAAAAAGCGAAAATCGACCGGGAGTCACAAAGGGAAACCAGTGGTACTCCGTTGATAAAGAGCTTGAACTGCTTGACACGCCCGGAGTTCTGTGGCCGAAATTTGAAGATAAGACGGTGGGAGAACATCTCGCATTCATCGGTTCGGTCAAGGGTGAAGTGGTCGATACCGAGGGCCTTGCAGTCAGACTCTGCGAATTCCTGAAAGAAAAATATTCCCGTTCTCTGTACGACAGATACGGTATAGACCCCGAAACCGTAGGTGAAGGCGGTACCGGAATGATCGGATATGAGCTATTATGTGCGATAGGCAAAAAACGCGGGTTTGTTGTCCGCGGCGGAGAGATCGACGAGGCGAGGACCGCGGTCATGCTGCTTGATGAGTTTAAGAACTGCAAACTCGGAAAGATAACAATAGAGAAGGTATGATATAAATGCCGGATTTTGAATACGAACGAGCCTGCGCCGAAAGAGGCTTTCGTTCGATATGCGGAATAGACGAAGCGGGGAGAGGTCCTCTTGCGGGCCCTGTCTGCGTTGCGGCGGTCATATTGCCGACCGACTGTGTGATCGAAGGCTTAAACGATTCAAAAAAGCTGTCCGCCGCAAAGAGGGAGAAGCTTTACGATATTATCGTTTCCGAGGCGATATGCTTCGGTATCGCGTTTGCGTCGGTCGAAGAGATCGAAAGGCTAAATATTTTGGGTGCTACATATCTTGCAATGTGTCGGGCGGCGGAAAAGCTTTCACCTGCTGCGGATTTTGCGCTGATCGACGGCAACCGCACTCCTCCCGAGCTTGCGATCCCGTCACTGACGGTTGTAAAGGGAGATGCAAAGAGCTGCTCAATAGCAGCGGCATCGGTGCTTGCCAAGGTCACAAGGGACAGATTGATGCTTGAATACGATGCGATTTATCCGCAATACGGATTTTCAAAGCATATGGGCTACGGCACGGAGGAACACCGAAACGCAATACTGAAATACGGCGCCTCCGAAATTCACAGGCCGAGCTTCTTAAAAAAGCTATATGAAAAACAACAGTCGTGAAACAGGAAAAAGCGGAGAACGGATAGCTGCAGAGTATCTTAAAAGCAAGGGATACCTGATACATACGATGAACTACGGGTGCCGTTACGGCGAGATAGATGTCGTTGCCGAAAAGGACGGGGTTTTGGCTTTTGTTGAGGTCAAGACCCGATCGCATACCGACTACGGCAGACCTGCGGATTATGTAAACTACGCAAAACGCAGAAGGATAGTGTCCGCAGCGGAGTTTTACCTGATGTACAACGATCTCGGACTTGAGCCGCGTTTTGATGTCATAGAGGTCTTAGTTAAATATGACGACGTAAGACCGCGATACTTTATACATCATATAGAAGATGCATTTTCGGCAGGAGAATAGGCGATGTCCCGTTAACTCAGTCGGTCGATCGGCTATGAGCAAGCCCCGTGCGTGAGCGCCGAAGGCGCCGCGCCGCGCGCGAAGCGCGCGGCAAACGGGAGTTACGGGCGCCCGAGTGCCGATAGCAAATCAGCCGAGCGGAAAACAACTTATTAAGACGGGCAAACCTTCCCTCCCGTTTTGCGACCCCTGCGGGGTCGCCGCGGCGCCTTCGGCGCTCACGCACTGCGGCTTGCCGCAGGTAAGTAATCCTCGCCTCTCGGTGCTGCCGATTCCGGTATTAAGGGATTGCGATATTGCCGTATTGCGGTCGTAATGTCCTCCGCAATATCCTGAAATCACAGACAAAAGATCATTATTGAAAGGCAGATATGAAATGAACTACAAAAGCACAAGAAATTCTAATGTTTCGGTGACCTCGGCGGAAGCGATAGCCGAAGGAATATCCCCCGACGGCGGACTGTATCTGCCCGAGATTATACCCTCATTTACCGAGGCGGAGCTTGACAGACTTGCCGATGAAGATTATATCGGCAGAGCAAAAACCGTACTTTCGAAATTTCTTACCGATTATACCGAAGATGAGATCGACACTTGTGTCAGGAATGCTTATACGGGCACATTTGACAATGATGAGCCTGCTCCGCTTGCCCGCCTGAATGACAATGAATATGTCCTTGAATTATGGCACGGTCCTACCTGTGCCTTCAAGGATCTTGCGCTGCAGCTCTTGCCTTATCTTATGACTACCGCGGTAAAAAAGACGGGCGGTAAAAAAACAGTCATCCTCGTTGCCACCTCCGGTGATACAGGCAAGGCGGCGCTTGAAGGATTCAAAGATGTGGACGGAACCGATATAATCGTCTTTTACCCGTCGGACGGTGTCAGCGATATGCAAAAGCTCCAAATGCAGACCCAGCGCGGAAAGAATGTTATGGTGTGTGCGATAAAGGGCAATTTTGATGACGCACAAACGGGAGTAAAAAGAATATTTACCGATAAGGAAATGTGCGACAGACTCGATTCGGCGGGATATGCATTTTCGAGCGCCAATTCAATAAACTGGGGAAGACTGGTCCCACAGATCGTTTACTATGTCTCGCTTTACTGTGACTTGAAGAAGAGCGGTGCCGACATCAAAGACGGCTTTAATGTGGTAGTCCCCACGGGCAACTTCGGGAATATTCTTGCGGCATACTATGCCAAAAGAATGGGCATTCCGATCGCAAAGCTCATATGCGCATCGAACGCCAACAATGTACTTACCGAATTCATAAACACCGGAGTATACAATAAAAACCGTAAGTTCCATACCACATTTTCCCCCTCAATGGATATACTGGTCTCAAGTAATCTCGAAAGGTTGTTGTACCTCTTGTGCGGATGCTCGGACAAGGTGAATTCCGAGCTCCAGAAGGAGCTTTCAACGGTAGGTGAATACACTGTGTCGCCTGATGTCGAGAAGGCGATAAGATCAGACTTTGCTGCCGATTGGTGCTCGGATGACGAAACCCTTGAAGCCATAAAGAAATATTTTGATGAGTACGGATATCTTTGCGATACCCATACTGCCGTTGCGGCGGG
>CAUCSW010000005.1 GCA_958445555.1 uncultured Clostridia bacterium
CATTGACCAAAGCCCGATCGGACGCACCCCGCGCTCCAATCCTGCAACATAAAATTTCACGATTTCAGGGTAGTAAACGGCAAAGAGCGTATAAATGTTATATTCGATATAGTCGCGCACCCGGGCGACAAACTGTCCGAACAGGCACTTTGTACCCTTATTTCCGCAAAAATGCGCGACCGCGACCGCAGATACTGCTGCGTGATAACGGTCGATGACGATTACACATCTGAGGAGGACTGACGGCACTTTATGAAGTCGGAAATTTTCGATGTGACGGTCATCGGCGGCGGCGCTTCGGGCTTGGCGGCGGCGATCTCCGCAAAAAGAAGCTTTCCCGAGGCGAGGGTGCTGGTGATCGAAAAGAACGACCGCGTCGGCAAAAAGCTTGCCGTTACCGGAAACGGTCAGTGTAATATAACCAATAACTCGTTTTCGCCCGACAGGTATCACGGCTCCCCCGAATTCGCGTACCGCATAATAGCAAGCTTCGACCCCGAAAAACAAGCGTCCTTTTTCCTGTCACTCGGACTGCCCGTGGCGTTCAGACAGGACGGCAAGGCGTATCCGATGTCGCTTCAGGCGTCGTCGGTCGTTGATGCACTGAGGTTTTCGGCAGCGGAGGCAGGTGTGAATATTTTGTGCGGAGCAAAGGCGGAAACGCCGTCGGTCAGCAAAGACGGGGCGTTTTTTATCCCCACGGACAAAGAAAGATTCATTTCAAAAACCTTAATAATCGCCTGCGGCGGCGAGGCGGGAGGAAAGCTCGGATCCGACGACGGCTACCGCTTTCTCTCGGCCTTCGGCCACCGCATCACGGATCTCAGACCCGCAATAGTGCAGCTGCGTTCATCCGAACCGTTTTTGCGTGCGCTTAAGGGCGTTAAGGTTACGGCGGCATTGTCGGTCGACACTGATAAGGGCAGGATAAACGCGCCCGCGGGCGACCTGCTTTTCTGCGATTACGGTGTTTCGGGGCCGGGTGTCCTGCTCCTCTCTTCATATTACGGTGCGGACAAGCCGTTTTGCATCAAAGCGGACCTCACGCCGTATCTGGACGAGACCGAGCTGCTCGGACTTCTGAAAACAAAACGCGACTTCTGCGGCACAAGAAAAACCGAAGAGCTTTTGGGCGGGCTGCTGCAAAAGCGGCTCGCACAAACGGTCTTGAAGATTGGGGGACTGAGCCCCGAAACGCAGATAGGCAGAGTGTCCGACTCGGAGCTGAAAAGGGTATCCGATATTTTGAAAAGCTTTAAGATAAACATTACAGGTACGCGCGGAATGAATGACGCTCAGGTCACGGCGGGCGGCGCCGACACCGCGGAGTTTTACGAAGACACGCTTATGTCGCGCAGAATACCGGGACTTTTTGCCTGCGGCGAGGTTTTGAATGCCGACGGAGACTGCGGCGGCTTCAACCTGTCCTTTGCCTGGGCAAGCGGATATACCGCGGGTCTTTGTGCGGCGGATCGTGTAAAGACCTCGCAAAAGAAAACGGAATGCCGAATATGAAGTTTATAATCAAGAATGTGATATTCCCGATAAAAGAGGGATTTGATCCGAGAAAGATGACCGAGAGGGAACTCGCGAGAATTACCGAAAAGGCGACATCGACACGTTCGGGCACGCTTTTGTCGGCAAAGCTTTACAGGTGCTCGGTCGATGCCAGAAAGAAAAGCGATATCTGCCTTTGCTGCTCGGTTATAGCGGAAACTGCGCTCGGTGAGCACGAGGTGAACAGAGCGTTTAAAAGGTTTTCACCCGAAAGATATGAATATAAGCCCTATGTCGTCAAAAAAGCATTACGGCAACCGTCCGCAAGACCGATAGTAGTAGGCTTCGGTCCCGCGGGAATGTTCGCCGCTCTGATCCTCGCCCGTGCGGGAATGGATCCGATAGTCCTCGAAAGGGGAGACGATGCAGATAAAAGATCCGCCGCGGTAGAAGTCTTAAACCGAGACGGTATACTTGATACCGAAAGCAACATCCAATTCGGAGAGGGCGGAGCCGGCACCTTTTCGGACGGCAAACTCAACACCGGAATAAAGGATCCGCGGTGCCGCAAGGTGCTTGAGATCCTCTCGGAATTCGGTGCGGGGAGCGATATTCTCGTCGATTCAAAGCCCCATGTGGGGACGGACAGGCTTATAACAACGATCAAAAACATCAGGCGGGAAATAATCGGATGCGGCGGCGAGGTCCGCTTCCGCACCCGCTTCGTCTCCTTCGGTGAAAAACACGGCAGTATCGTTTCGGTCGTGACCGAGGGCGCAGACGGGGCAGAAGAACTGCTTTGCTCCGATATGGTGCTTGCAACGGGTCATTCCGCAAGAGATACATTTGAAACGCTTTATGCCGCGGGACTCACAATGACCCCGAAACCGTTTTCGGTCGGGGCGCGTATAGAGCACCCGCAGTCGCTCATAAACAGTGCGCAGTACGGCGACTTCTCGGAAAATCCTCTGCTCGGCGCGGCGGACTATAAGCTGTTTTGTCATCTTCCGAACGGCAGGGGCGTTTATACCTTCTGTATGTGTCCGGGCGGATATGTGGTCAACGCTTCAAGCGAGAGCGGCGGTGTCGTCACAAACGGGATGAGCTTCTCCGGCAGAAACGGAACCAACGCCAATTCGGCGGTGCTGGTAGGGGTAGGCCCCGAGGACTACGGCATGGGAGTGCTCGACGGGATGTATTTCCAGCGCCGAATAGAACGAAAGGCGTATGAGATCGCGGGAGGATACCGCTGCATCACTCAGACGGTCGGTGACTTTTTAAACCGTAAGAGCGGCACCTCTCCGACTTCGGTCAGACCCACAGTAAGACCCGAGCCGTTTTTGGGGGACTTAAGAGCCGTGCTCCCCGATTTCGCGGCTGATGCCCTGTCGGACGGAATAAGGGTTTTCGAAGGCAGACTCAAAGGCTTTTCGTCACCCGACGCATTGTTGACGGGACCCGAAACAAGATCCTCATCGCCTTTACGCATAATAAGGAATGACGGCCTTCAGAGCTCTGTTAAGGGGATATACCCATGCGGCGAAGGCGCGGGCTACGCCGGCGGGATAATCAGTGCCGCCGTTGACGGAATAAAAGCGGCGGAGGCAATAATAAATAAGTATATGTGATCAAAGATTTTTGAATACAGGCGCAATTACGGCTTCGAAAGATCGCATGAACCCGAGCCGAACGGCGCGGCGATTTGCGGCACAGGAGCGGACAAACGCGTCACAAATTAGTCAAAAACGAGTCGGAATTGAGTCAAAATTGCGTCATAATTAAGTTGTATAAGCGTTACAAAACGAACCGAGACAAAAATTAAAGATCGCGATCTTTATCAATATCAACGGGAGGGCACGGCTTGAATCTTATTCATATGAAATATGCGGTTGAAATAGCCGATAAAAAATCAATCAATAAGGCGGCGGAAACACTGTTTGTCGGTCAGTCGGCACTCAGCCGCGCGGTCAAAGAACTTGAGTCGTCGCTCGGTGTGACGATATTTCAGAGGAGCACCAAGGGAATGGAACCGACCCCCGAGGGCGAGGTGTTCTTGAGATGCGCGAGAACAGTCCTCAAACAGGTCGATGACATAGAAAATATGTTTATCGGCGAGAGCGCGGTTAAAAAGCGCTTTTCGGTGTCGGGACCCAGAGCAAGCTATATTTCGGCGGCTTTTTCATCATTCGTAAACAGTGTGGGCAACAACGATAAATATGAGTTTATATACCGCGAGACCAATTCCATGAGAACGATCAAGAATGTGCTGACGGACGATTATAAGCTCGGCATACTGCGTTACGCATCTGTTTTCGACGGCTACTATAAGACCATGGTGGAAGAAAAAGGACTGGCAGCGGAGCTTATATGCGAATTTGAATATGTACTGCTCACGAGCAAGGACTCTCCGATAGCAAAGGAAAATGACCCGAGCGAGGAATTCCTTGCCGACTATACCGAGATCACCCACGCAGATCCTTATGTTCCCTCATTGCCTCTTGCCGAGGTGAAAAAGGAAGAAATATCGGATGTATCCGCAAGAATGGTCTTCGTCTTTGAAAGAGCAAGTCAGTTTGAACTGCTTTCGAATAATCCGTTTACCTATATGTGGGTGTCGCCGATACCAAAGGAGCAGCTTGATCGCTTCGGACTTGTTCAGATAAGGTGCAGCGAACCTCATAAGACTTATAAGGATGTTCTGATACATCGTAAGGATTATGCCCTGTCGGATATAGACAGACTGTTTATCGAACACCTCGTTATGTCCAAACGGTCGACGGTGGACGGGGAGGCGGCAAAATAAGCAGCTGCGCCGCAGAACGGACGGCGGCGAGTCGGACGGCAGCAATACGGAATGTGAGCGGGGGCGGACAGTAAACGGCGCAAATGACGGTCAGGGCTCGGCGGTACCGCTCTGAAGGCTATATTCCGTAAATGCAATACCTATATGAAAAAACGGCAATTTACAGGGAATATAAACTTTGTTAAAATAATAACAAGCGAAAGCGGAGCAGCGGATCATATGTGCCCCGAAAGGGTGACGGGAAGCGTATTGCGGGACCTTTTAAGGGCAGATATCGGCACCGAGCGGTGAGCCCTGAGGCGACAGGAGTCAGACCCCGATCGACATTAAAGTTTCGTTCGATCCGGCACAGGGGAGAAACAAACCGAAGGCGGGACATGACCCTCTGTGTACTAAGGTGCCGGGCAGACCGACGCAACTTGTCGAAATTTGAGACGATCTGTCGCAGTTTGCAGCAGTTTGCAGAAGCTTGCCGCAGGCGGGTTTTCGCACATAAGAAGTGTTTATAACCTATCGGGAGGTATTTTATGAAAGCAAAAGAAAGAATGATCGTTGACAGCGTGGAAACGCTGGAGCAGGCGATTGCATCGATCAGAGAGGCTCAGAATAAGTACGCAACCTATACACAGGAGCAGGTGGATAAGATCTTCTTTGCAGCCGCCTGTGCCGCCGACAAGGCGAGGATCCCGCTTGCAAAAATGGCGGTGGAAGAGACAGGAATGGGTATAGTCGAAGATAAGGTCATCAAAAACCACTATGCCGCCGAGTACATCTACAATGCTTATAAGGACACAAAGACCTGCGGAGTCGTAGAAGAGGATAAGGCGTACGGAATCCGGAAGATCGCCGAACCGCTCGGAGTCATTGCGGCGGTCATACCCACCACAAACCCCACATCTACTGCGATCTTCAAATGCCTGCTTGCGCTTAAAACACGCAACGCCATAATAATCAGCCCTCATCCGAGAGCTAAAAAGTCTACCGCTGCCGCCGCAAAGGTGGTTCTTGATGCAGCGGTCGCAGCCGGCGCACCCGAGGGGATCATCAACTGGATAGATGTTCCGAGCCTTGATATGACAAACCTTGTTATGAAAGAGGCGGATATCATACTTGCCACCGGAGGCCCCGGAATGGTAAAGGCTGCATACTCCTCAGGCAAGCCTGCGCTCGGCGTCGGAGCCGGAAACACCCCCGCCATTATCGACGAGAGTGCGGATATCGTTCTTGCGGTCAGCTCAATAATCCATTCCAAGACATTTGATAACGGTATGATCTGCGCTTCGGAGCAGTCGGTTATCGTTCATAAGAATGTTTATGACGGCGTAAAGACCGAGTTCGCAAACCGCGGCTGCTATTTCCTTAACCCCGCGGAGACCGAAAAGGTCAGAAAGACAATAATCATCAACGGTTCACTCAACGCCAAGATAGTCGGTCAGCCCGCCGCCAAGATCGCCGAGCTTGCCGGAGTAAAGGTCCCCGAGGGAACCAAGATACTTATAGGCGAAGTTTATAGTGTTGTGCTTTCCGAAGCATTCGCACATGAAAAGCTTTCGCCGGTGCTCGCAATGTACAAGGCAGAGGACATTGAGGATGCTTTCAAAAAAGCCGAGCATCTTATCGCCGACGGCGGTTACGGACACACCTCTTCCATTTATATCAACGAGACGACCGAAAGAGAAAAGCTCAACGAATTTGCCGAGAGAATGAAGACCTGCCGTATTCTCGTGAATACTCCTTCTTCACACGGCGGTCTCGGAGACCTCTATAACTTCAAGCTTACCCCGTCTCTGACACTCGGCTGCGGCTCTTGGGGCGGCAACAGCGTCAGCGAAAATGTCGGCGTGAAGCATTTGCTGAATATCAAGACAGTGGCTGAAAGGAGACAGAATATGCTTTGGTTCAGAGCGCCCGAAAAGGTCTATCTTAAGAAAGGCTGCCTGCCGGTTGCTCTTGATGAGCTGCGGTATGTTATGGATAAAAAGAGAGCCTTCGTCGTAACCGACAGCTTCCTCTATGAGCACGGCTACACCAAGCCGATAACCGATAAGCTCGATGAACTCGGTATAGTACATACAACATTCTTTGATGTAGCTCCCGACCCGACGCTTGCCTGTGCAAACGAAGGCGCCGCACAGTTGGCTGCATTCAAGCCCGACTGCATCATAGCTCTCGGCGGCGGTTCCGCAATGGATGCCGCTAAGATCATGTGGGTGCTTTATGAGCATCCGGAAGTCGACTTTATGGATATGGCAATGCGCTTTATAGATATCCGTAAGCGTGTTTATACCTTCCCGAAGATGGGCGAAAAAGCCTACTTTATCGCTATCCCGACCTCTGCGGGTACCGGCTCCGAGGTGACCCCCTTCGCGGTCATAACCGATGAAAAGTCGGGCGTTAAATATCCGCTTGCCGACTATGAGCTGCTGCCCGATATGGCAATAATCGATACCGATTTCCATATGAGTGCACCTAAGGGACTTACCGCCGCTTCCGGTATAGATGCGGTCAGCCACGCGCTTGAGGCATACGCTTCGCTTATGGCGACCGATTATACCGACGGTCTTGCGCTCAAGGCACTCGATACCATATTCGAATACCTCCCCCGCGCATATGATAACGGCCAGACCGATGTCGAAGCCCGTGAAAAGATGGCTAACGCAGCTACAATGGCAGGTATGGCATTTGCAAACGCTTTCCTCGGCGTCTGCCACTCAATGGCGCATAAGCTCGGCGCTTTCCACCATATAGCACACGGCGTTGCCAACGCTTTGATGCTTGAAGAGGTGCTCCGCTTCAATGCATCCGAGGCTCCCGCCAAAATGGGTACCTTCTCGCAATACGATCATCCTCATACCCTCGCAAGATATGCCGAGGTAGCCGACCATCTCGGTCTCGGCGGAAAGACCGACGAAGAGAAGCTTGAAAACCTCATAAAGGCAGTCAATGCTCTTAAGGATCGCGTCGGAATTAAAAAGACCATCAGAGACTATGTTCCCGACGAAAAAGACTTCCTTAACAGACTTGATGCTATGAGCGAGCAGGCATTCGACGATCAGTGTACGGGAGCCAATCCGCGTTATCCGCTCATAAGCGAGATCAAGCAGATGTATCTCAACGCATATTACGGCAATGCTCACTTTACCGAAACCGAAAAGCCGACCGCCGCTATGCTTCCCGCAGCCGAAGACGAAGGCGACTTCAAAAAGGCATATCGCAGAGCAAAAAGCGGTCTTAAAAAGAACTGAAAGGGGAACGGTTTATGAATCTCGACAGAATTATCGCAGTAAGAAACAATAAAACGGTGTACCGTGACGGCGACCGTTGTCTGAAGGTCTTCAATGAGGATTATTCAAAGGCTGATGTCCTCAACGAGGCGCTCAATCAGGCGAGGGTCGAAGAAACCGGACTCCATATCCCGAAAATACTCGAAGTTACCGTCATCGACGGAAAGTGGACGATCGTAACGGAGTTTATAAAGGGTAAGACCCTGAGCGATCTTATGAAGGAAAATCCCGACAATAAGGAAGAGTATCTGAAGCTTTTCGTGGATCTTCAGCTTGAGATGCACTCAAAGACCTGCCCGCTGCTCAATAAACTCAAAGATAAGATGAACAGAAAGATCAGCGAGACCGATCTTTCAGCAACCGTGAGGTATGATCTTCATACCCGCCTTGAGGCAATGCCCAAGCATAATAAGCTTTGCCACGGAGACTTCAATCCGTCGAACATCATCATCACCGAGGACGGCACACCCTATATCCTCGACTGGTCGCACGCAACTCAGGGTAACGCCTCCGCAGATGCGGCAAGGACATACCTGCTTTTCTGGCTCAACGGAGATATTTCCGGCGCCGACGAGTACCTTAAACTGTTCTGCGATAAGAGCAATACCGCCAAACAGTATGTTCAGAAGTGGATGCCTATCGTAGCAGCCTCGCAGAGCGTAAAGGGAAATGCCGCCGAAAGAGAATTCCTGCACTCCTGGATCAATGTCGTTGATTATGAATAATGAGGTGTAACCAATGAAAATTACTGTTTGTATAGGCTCATCCTGTCATATTAAAGGATCACGCCAGGTTGTTGAACAGCTCCAGAATCTCATCAAGGAAAACGGTGTGGGAGATACCGTCGAACTTGCCGGAACCTTTTGCATGGGAAAATGCAGACAGGGTGTCTGTGTCACGGTCGATGATGAATTCTATTCGGTGACTCCGGAAAGAAAAAAAGAAAAAAAAAACAACAATGTGATCCCGAAGGTGAAGGGATAATGATAGTCTTGATATGCGTCGGTTCCTCCTGCCACTTGAAGGGTTCCGAAAAAATAGTGGAGCTCTTTCAAAAGGAGATCGAAAAACGAAGACTTGATTTCGAGATTACACTTGCCGGCAGCTTTTGCACCGGCAGGTGTAATCGTGTCGGTGTGACCGTTACGATAGATGATGAAGTCTATACCGGTATCACCCCCGAAACCTTTAACGAGTTTTTTGAAGATAAAGTGATGAAGCATATCGCCGAAGGAGAGAATTGACGGCTATGGAGTGTCTGACTCTTAAAAAATCAAACTGCAAAAATTGCTATAAGTGTATACGCTACTGTCCCGTGAAATCAATAAGATTTTCGGGAAATCAGGCATACATAATCGGCAATGAGTGCATAATGTGCGGTCATTGCTTTGTGGTCTGCCCTCAGGATGCCAAGCAGATAGTGGATGAGACCGAAAAGGTAAAGGTGCTCCTGCAATCGGGGGACCCTGTTATCGTCAGCCTTGCGCCCTCATTTGTCGCAAACTATGAGGGAGTCGGTATCGGCGAAATGCGAAAGTCACTAAAAAAGCTCGGATTTTTCGATGTTGAGGAGACCGCTATAGGCGCCACGATCGTAAAAAGAGAATATGAGCGTATGGTTAAGGAGGAAAAGAGGGATATAATCATAACCTCCTGCTGCCATTCCGTGAACCTTCTGATACAGAAGTACTTCCCTTCGGAACTGAACTTTCTCGCAGATGTACTTTCTCCCATGCAGGCGCATTGTAAGGATATAAAAAGACGCTACCCTAACGCCAAGACCGTTTTTGTGGGACCCTGTGTCGCAAAAAAGGATGAGGCGCAGTACTATGAGGGAATAGTGGATGCCGTCCTTACCTATGATGAGCTCACCGCTTGGCTCAAGGCGGAAAACGCCGAACCCGAGCAAGTGTCGGACAGCTGCGAGGAGAGCCGTGCGCGCTTCTTCCCGACGACCGGCGGCATACTCAAATCGATGACCGAATTCGATCCCGACTACACCTATATGGCTATCGACGGTACCGATAACTGTATCGCCGCACTCCGCGATATCGAGGACGGCAAGCTTCACCACTGCTTTATCGAAATGTCTGCCTGTGTGGGCAGCTGCGTCGGCGGACCCGTAATGGAAAAATTCCATCGCTCACCCGTAAAGGATTATGTTGCGGTCGCGGAATTTGCGGGCAAAAAGGACTTTGATGTCAAGCAGCCCGAATCTGTCGAAATCAAAAAGACCTTTACCGTGATCGAGAGAAAACTCAGCCGCCCCTCGGAGGAGGAGATACGCGACACACTCCGTCAGATGGGCAAAATGAAGCCGTCGGACGAACTCAACTGCGGTTCCTGCGGCTATAACACCTGCCGTGAAAAGGCAATAGCGGTGTGTCAGGGCAAGGCTGAAATATCAATGTGCCTGCCCTACCTCAAGGATAAAGCGGAAAGCTTTCCCGACAACATTGTGCGCAACACGCCCAACGGCCTCATTGGGCTGAATCAAAAGCTTGGGGTCCCGCAGCTAACTACAGCACCTCTAAATATGCTTAATATCAGGACGGCGTCGGATGTTCTCGGCGATCAGGTCGTGCGAATCCTGGATCCGGGCGACTTCCTTGAGGTGCTCTCGACCGGCAGAAATGTGGCGGATAAAAGGGTATACCTTGCCGAATACGAAAAGTACGCCGAAGAGACTATCATCTACGATAAGGAATATAAGCTGCTTGTCTGTATCCTGCGCGATGTCACCGAAGAGGAAACACAACGCGAGAAAAAGGAAAACATCAGCCGTCAGACGGTCGAGATAGCCGATAAGGTGGTCGATAAGCAGATGCGTATAGTGCAGGAAATAGCATCTCTGCTCGGAGAGACCGCCGCCGAGACCAAGATCGCGCTGACTAAGCTCAAGGAGTCGATCGGGGATGAATAATCTTTGCGCCGATATCGACAGGAAAAGCATAAACCACGAAGGCGAACAACTATGCGGCGATCATATCGATATTATTGAGCAGAACGAAAACTCAACCGTTATCGTGCTGGCGGACGGGCTCGGCAGCGGTGTCAAGGCAAGCATACTGTCGACCTTGACTTCGAAGATCATTTCCACCATGATGTCAGAGGGTCTCCCGCTTGAAGAATGCGTTAAGACCATAGCGGCGACCCTTCCGATCTGCTCGGTCCGCGGAGTCGCCTATTCGACCTTTACGATAATCCATATAATAAACAATACCACCGCCGAACTCATACAGTATGATAATCCTCAGGTGATATTGCTCCGCGATTGCGTGAACTACGATTATCCCAAGACGGAATTGAATATTGAAGGCAAAACGATATATAAATCGGTGATACGGCTGCAGGAAAACGATATATTTGTCGCCATGAGCGACGGTTGTCCCCACGCCGGCATCGGAATTGCCTTTAATTTCGGCTGGAAAAGGGAAGATATTGCGAGCTTTATGGAAACACTCGCCCATGTCGGTTATACCGCAAAGACCCTCTCAACAATGCTTATCGACGAGTGCGATAAACAGTACGGTCATCACCCCGGTGACGATGCAACCGCCTGCGTCGTCCGTATAAGGAAACGCGAACCGATGAACATTCTGTTCGGACCTCCGCGCAACAGAGACGATTGCGACCGTATGATGTCGCTCTTCTTCTCAAAAGAGGGTAAGCATATCGTCTGCGGCGGTACAACATCGTCAATAGCTGCAAAATATCTCGGCAAGCCTGTCAAGGCGTCGCTCAATTTCGAACGCAGCGATGTGCCGCCCATAGCCGAAATAGAGGGCGTGGACCTTGTAACGGAAGGCGTTATAACCATAAACAAGGTCATAGAATATGCAAAAGACGCACTCGGCCCCAATGAACTCTATGAACATTGGAGCTATAAACACGACGGAGCCTCATTGATCTGCCAAATGCTCTTTGAAGAGGCGACCGATATAAACTTTTTTGTCGGCAGAGCGGTCAACCCCGCCCACCAGAACCCCGATCTTCCCATTAACTTCAATATAAAGATGAATCTCGTGGAGGAGCTTTCCTCCTGCCTTAAACAGATGGGAAAGAGAATAAAGGTCAGCTACTTTTGAAAGAAGGAAAAAATATGCGAAAATTTGATACAAAGGTTCAGCACCTCAAGTACAAGGTGCTTCGAGAGGTCGCAAAACTTGCGTGGAATGACACCCTTCTTGATAATGTGCTTGACATTCCCAAGACGATTGTGCCCGGCAATACACCTACGATGCGCTGCTGCGTCTATAAGGAGCGGGCGATCTTAGGCGATCGCGTGAAACTCGCAATGGGCGGAGATAAGGATAATCCCAATGTCATCGAGGTCATCGAGACCGCCTGCGACGAATGTCCGATGGGCGGCTATGAAGTGACAAATGCCTGCAGGGGATGCCTTGCGCACAGATGTGAGGATGTCTGCCGCTTCGGTGCCATCTCATTTGATCAAAATCATGTGGCACATATAGACAAATCAAAATGTAAGGAGTGCGGTGCCTGTTCAAAGGTCTGCCCTTACACTGCCATAATCAGCAGAAGACGCCCCTGCGAGAACGCCTGCAAGATCAAAGCCATATATATGAATGAAAATAAGGCGGCGGCAATAGATAACAATAAGTGCATTGCCTGCGGCGCCTGCGTTTATCAGTGCCCGTTCGGCGCAATAACCGATAAGTCCTTCATTCTGGACGCGATAGACATCATAAAAAAGAGCGAAAATAACACCAAGTATAAGGTGTTCGCGGTGGTTGCACCGTCGATATCCAGTCAGTTTACCTATGCAAAACTCGGACAGGTCATAACGGGACTGAAAAAACTCGGCTTTTATACCGTCATCGAGGCGGCTATGGGTGCGGATATGGTGGCCTATGCCGAATCTGCGGAGTTGAGCGAAAAGGGATTCCTTACAAGCTCATGCTGCCCCGCCTTCGTAAGCTATATCGAAAAGAGTTTTCCTGCCATGCTGCCTTATGTTTCCCATAATCTTTCGCCTATGGCGGCAATCGCAAAATACATAAAGGAACATGAGGAGCCCTGTAAGGTCATCTTCATAGGACCCTGTACCGCTAAAAAGGCGGAGGTTCAAAAGGAGACCGTGAAGCCTTATGTGGATGTCGCAATGACATTTGAAGAGCTCCAGGCGCTTTTCGACAGCAAAGAGATCGATATAACCGTTTTGGAAGAGGATGTCCTGGACAACGCTTCTTATTTCGGCAGAATATTTGCCCGTTCGGGCGGTCTTTCCGACGCTGTCAGACAGGGACTTAAAGAACACGGAAATGAGGACTTTGAACTCAAAGCGTGCGCCTGTGACGGAATAGAGGCCTGCAAGATAGCCCTCCTCAAAAAGAGTAAGGGCGTGCTGGATGCCAACTTTATTGAGGGTATGGCTTGTGTCGGCGGCTGCATAGGCGGTGCGGGATGTCTCACCCACGGTGAAAAGAATAAGGCAGAGGTTGATAAATACGGTATGGAGGCCCATGAAAAAACCATAACCGATGTTATCTCCATACTCAAATAGACAATATATCGCGCCCGATCGGCGCCTGCACCGGACCCGCCCGGTCGGCAGCCCAATCTC
>CAUCSW010000006.1 GCA_958445555.1 uncultured Clostridia bacterium
ACAAAGAACGCGACGACTGCGGCGAACACGACCAAGCAGAGCGACCAGATAAGCGCCTTTACGGTTTTTCCCTTCTGCTTCTTTTTTGCTTTTCTTTCCTTGCTTTCCCTTGATTCGTTTCCGAGCGAAGCAAGCAGGGCGGCCTCGTTATCTTTCATAAGCTCGGAGCCGCTCCTCACGCAGGTGCCGGGCTCAAAATCAACAGTATTTTCTTCTCCGTTTGACCTTACGGGATCCGGCTTGTTTTCCGACGGTCTGCTGCCTGATTCGGTGCAGCCGTACGACGCGGTGGCAGCGTCGGTGTAGGTGTCGGATCCGTTGCCGTTACGACACATATCGACATTTTTCGCAATTGATCCCGTTTCCGTGTTCTCGGTTTGCCCGTTTCGGCTTTTCACATCTTTATCCATATTGCTTCCCCCGTAAGCGGCACCCTCGGCACCTTTTTATGTGTTTCGGTTATCTCCCCAAAAAACCTTTTTCTTTTGCTCTTTCTTTGAGCGGATCCACTTTTCGGTCACAAGAATATCTACCGGTCTGTCGAACCTGCCATTAGGCATATGATAACGCACATTTTGAGAATAGCAAATGCCCGCGGAGGGGCCTTCAAAATGCGACATACATCTGTCATAGTATCCCATACCGTAGCCGAGGCGATACCCCCTGATGTCGAACATAAGCGCGGGAACTATCATAAGGCATCCCGTAAAATCGGTGACGCTTTTACTGTTTTCGTCCGGCTCCAAGACTCCGAAGGTTCCCGGGGAGAGCTCGTCCGTACCGTTGATATAGTGAAACGAGCGCCCCCTCGTTTCAGGCAGGCAGCGCGGACCGGCGACCCGTTTCCCGTCGGCTATCGCGTTTTTGATTATTCCGCGGGTCTCGACCTCTATCGGCGTCGCAACATAAGTTAGCAGCGTCGTACACTTCTTATACTGACGAAGGCGGCGGACATTATCGGCTATTTTTTCGTCCATCTCCGCCTTTACGGTCGGGTCAAGCTCTCTGCGTTCCTGCTTTATTAACTTTCTGAGCTCGATCTTATAGTTCCTTATATCTATCGGGCGCATTGCATACCGCCCCTCAGCTTCTCGCAAACCGCATCTCCCTTAAAATACTTTACTATTTCCGAAGCAAATTCGAAAACCGCGCCGGCTCCCTTGCCGGTGATGACATTCCCGTCACTTACGGCGGGCAGGGCGGTATAATCCGCTCCTTTCAGCTCACTTTCGTAACCGGGATAGGCAGTCACCCGTTTACCTTTGAGCAGACCCCTCTTCCCGAGGATTGAAGGTGCCGCACATATTGCTGCTATCAGCTTGCCGTTTTCATGTGAATAAGATATAAATTCCCCGACCGTTTCGTCCCCCTCAAGGTTCGGGGTGCCGGGGATACCGCCGGGAAGGATTATCCCTTCGGTATCAACGGACGGTTTAAGGCTTTCGGCGTTAATATCCGCTTTTACCGTGATGCCGTGTGAGCCGGTGACCTCGGTGCTGTTTTTCGCTCCGACCGCGGCGGTCACGACCTCGATCCCCGCTCTTCGCAGCACATCGACCGTGACAAGCGCTTCGGCTTCTTCAAAGCCCTCCGCAAGAAAACAAACTATCATTTCAGCCCCTCCTCATAAGTTCCGTCACTTCGGAATATATCTCCTCGGCGATCTCTTCTCGACTTCTCGGCTCGCCGTTCTCGGCGCACCTTACCGTATGCCAACCGTTCTTTTCGGCAATATACGTCGCGGCTTTACGGCATCTGTCAAGATATCCTCTGTCTCTTTCGTGTATATCTTTTTTTGTTTCGTCTCCGTGATATCTGCCCGTCATCATCTTCTGCGAGACCTCGGGGGGCATATCAAGAAATATGACAAGGTCGGGTCTCGGGAGCCCCATTTTTTCGAATTCGGTCTCAAAGAGCCAATCCAGATAGGAGTCCCACTCCGATTCGGGGAGCTTGGAGGTCTGGTGTATCGCGTTTGAAGTCGTGTATCTGGCGGATATTACCACTCCGCCCCCGTTATAGTATTTTCCCCAATCGGTTTTGAAGGATGCGTATCTGTCGACCGCAAAAAACAGGGATGCGGCATAGGCGTTTACATCGCCGGGCTTTGAACCGAAATCCCCCGCAAGATACATTTTTACAAGGGCGCTCGAATCGCTCTCATAGTTGGGGAACGATATTGTGTCGGCGGGTATTCCCTCTTCGCGGAGCCGCTTGCTCAAAAGCTCTATCTGAGTCGTTTTGCCGCTGCCGTCAAGTCCCTCTATCGCTATCAGCTTTCCCATTTTGCGCGCTCCTTGAGCTGCTCGTATTTTTTACGCACCTCGGACGCTTTTCCGCAGCTCATCTTACCCTCGGGGCAGGAGCCCGCAACGCACGAAGGGCCTGCTTTCTTAAACAGATTCGGCGCGACTGCATACACCTCTTCAAGCATTTTATCCGCAAGCTCACGGATCTCCCACTGGGCTCTGTTGCAGCAGCGGTGGCGGAAGAAATTCAACAGGCTTCTGGCGTTCACCGTCATTATCATTTTGGTGTCACAGGCATTCGGGAGCACGAATCGGGCATCCTCTATAGCCTTTTTTTCGGCGATCCGCGCCGCCTGCTTTTCGTCAACGCCCTCTTCGACAAGTTCTTTTATATGCTTTTCCTTAAGTATTGCCGCAAGTCGGTCGTAATACTTTTGATCGTTCTCCATTGCCTCCTTATAAACGGCAAGTGCGCGTTCGTCCGCCGCGATCTCGGGAGGGGTAACATAGTCAAACTGATCTTCTCTTACATATCTCTGGCTCTGAACCGAAAATGACGCGATACGATGTCTTGTTATCTGAGCAAGGAGAGCACGGGAAACTCCCTCTATCCCGAAGGTGAAAGAGGCGTGCTCTATCGGGCTCTCATGACCCATATCGGCAAGCATCTCCACAAAAGCGGCGGTCTTTTCCTCGGTAAGTCCGTCCCGCACGGTGTCGATATCGGCGGCGGCATAGCAAAGCTTTGCTGCGGAGGCAACGGTCTTTTCCGGCTCCGGCGTATAGGCTAAAAGTCTGACTTTCATTTGTTTATTCATCCTTTCACCGTGTCTTAAAAAGCGGGTTTGCAATCAAGACGCAGTGTTGTTTTTCGAAGCGGCGACCTTTGCTCCGATCCCCGCCTGAGTATAATTAATTATATTATAGCAGAACACCCGCCGTTGTGCAACTGCGGAATTGCGAACCGAAGCGGCGAGTGCGGGAGGGAGGTCTGCTTGGTGCGCCGCGTGCTCTTCTTCCTTCCGCAGACTCCCCCCTTTGCCTTTGCGGCTCATCGTTCTTAAATCCCGATTCTTAAATCTCCCGTTTTTCCCGACATAAATATTTTTCTCAGGGTTGTCAAACACTCCCCGAAATGGTACAATATATTTTGTATATATAAGTTTAATCTCGGGGGATAATGTATGAATATAGTAGTGGCACAATCAGGCGGACCGACCTGCGCGATCAATTCTTCTCTTCTCGGCGTGATCCGCGAATCCTATGAGACCGACCGCATAAAAACCGTTTACGGCTCCTTTAACGGAATTGAAGGACTCATAAACGATCGCCTTATCGACCTCGGCCGATCGGTCTGCACAAAGGATGATTTCGATCTTTTGAAGCAGACGCCCTCCTCCGTACTCGGCTCCTGCCGATTCAAACTGCCCGACTGTGAGGTGGATCCCGAGCCTTATGACAAAATAATCGCCACCCTTAAAAAGCACGACATCGGCGCCTTCTTTTACATAGGCGGAAACGATTCTATGGACACGGTCGTAAAGCTGTCGTACTGTTTTGCCCGGCGCGGCGTGGACATAAGCGTCATCGGCGTGCCGAAGACCATTGACAATGACCTGTTCGAGACCGACCACACTCCGGGATTCGGCTCTGCGGCAAAATATGTCGTCTCTTCGGTAAACGAAATAATTCGTGACAGCAGTGTTTACGATCTGCGCAGTGTGACAATAGTTGAAGTGATGGGAAGACATGCGGGCTGGCTTACCGCATCGACCTGCCTGCTCCGCCTCAACGGCGAGATCCAGCCGCAGCTCATCTATCTGCCCGAGCGCTCCTTCAGTCCCAAAAAATTCGTTGACGATGTCAGACGCGAATTAAGAAAGAATAATACGGTCGTCGTCGCCGTTTCCGAGGGGATAAGGATAGAAAGCGCCTCGGGGGATTCTTCTCCCGCCGCCCGACCGGACGGATTCGGTCATATATGCCTCGGCGGCGTGGGCAAGCAGCTTGAGGAGCTGGTGAGAAAAGAGATCGGCTGCAAGGTTCGCTCGGTCGAGCTGAATGTTCTTCAGCGCTGCGCCTCGCATTTTGCTTCAAAGACCGATATTTTCGAAGCCGAGAACGCGGGAAGAGTCGCGGTAAGGCTTATGCTCAGCGGCGAGACCGGTATAATGGTAAGAATAAGAAGGATAAGCGATTCGCCCTACAGGATCGCAATGGAAGGCGTTGACGCCTCCGCCGTTGCGAATAAGGACAAGCCCTTCCCTCAGAAATGGATAAACGAGCTCGGCAACAATGTCACCGATGATGCGATACCCTACTTTCTGCCGCTGATACAGGGCGAGCTGCAGATCAAGACCGAAAACGGCATACCCATGCATTTCAAGTTCTGATCCCGATAACCTGTTTTGATCACGAGCGGGTTTGATTTTACGATCGGGTTCGGGTTTTACGGTTGAGTTTCGACCTCACGATCGTTTTTTATCGGGATCGGATCGGGATCCGAAAAGCAATTAGCAAAGGTGGAATAAACGGAATGAAGCTCCTCGCCATAGACGGAAACAGCATTATAAACCGTGCTTTTTACGGTATAAGGCTTCTCACGACCAAGGAAGGGCAGTATACCAACGGAATATACGGTTTTCTGAACATCCTTCTGAAGCTTATCGACACCGAAAAGCCCGACGGAGTTGCCGTCGCCTTTGACCTGCGGTCGCCGACCTTCAGGCACAAAATGTATGCCGAATATAAGGCGGGACGCAAGGGTATGCCCGAGGAGCTCGCTTCGCAGATGCCGCTTATCAAAGAGCTGCTTTCCGACCTCGGTTATGCCGTTCTCACCTGTGAGGGTTATGAAGCGGACGATATTCTCGGAACCCTTGCCGCTATGGCGGAGGAGGACCCCGCCGACACCTGCGTTATAGCAACGGGTGACCGCGACAGTCTCCAGCTTGTTTCGAATCAGACCAAGGTCCTTCTTTCCGCCACCAAACAGGGCAGACCCGAGATAACCGAATGCACTCCCGAATATATTGCGGAAAAGCACGGGGTCACCCCTCTCGGAATGATAGAGGTTAAAGCCCTTATGGGCGACAGTTCGGATAACATCCCCGGTGTGCGCGGAGTGGGCGAAAAGACTGCCGACGAGCTTATCGCGAAGTACGGTACTCTTGAAAATATATACGACAACATCGATTCTCCCGAAATAAGGGAATCCCTGCGCAAAAAGCTGCTTGAGGGTAAGAAGTCGGCTTTTTTGAGCCGCACATTGGGCACAATCTGCCGCACGGCACCGATAGGTGTAAGTTTCGGGGAGCTCAGAAAAAAGCACGGCAATCCCGCCGCGGCGGTGAGGCTCATGCGGTCGTTGGAGCTTTTCTCCCTTATACCCAAGTTCGGGCTGGACAGTGTCGATGATTCCCTGCCCGAGGTCGACGAGGGCGATCCCGACACAAAGCCGTCCGCCCCGGAATATAAAATAACCGATTCCGCCGAAGAGCTGCTCTCGGCGGATAAAGAGCTGCCTCTTTACTGCCTTTTTGACGGCGGATTCGTGTTCTCGCGCGGGGAAGCGCTCCTTTCGACAGACAAAAAGGAGGATGCGCTCAAAATACTGTCTTCCGACTGTAAAAAGTACTTTCACGATATAAAATCCGTATATGAAGCCCTTCCCGAATGCCCCGAAATAAAGGACTCGGAGTTTGATACCCTGCTTGCGGGATATCTGCTGAATCCGAACGGAAAGGATTATTCCCTTGAGAGGCTTTCGGAGGAGTACTCGGTAAAATACGGAGAATCGGTCGAAGAGCGCGCCGCCGCACTGTTTTATCTGACGGCTGAGCTTTCCCGCCGACTGGATGCCGCGGGTATGATGCCGCTGCTGAAAAATATTGAAATACCGCTTGCCGCGGTACTTTCATCAATGGAAAAAGCAGGATTTCTCGTAAACACCGAGGGCATCCGCCGTTACGGCGAAGAGCTCTGCGAGCGGATCGAAAAGCTGCGTTCCGAGATCATTTCGGATGTGGGGTACGAGTTCAATCTCAATTCCCCCAAGCAGCTCGGAGAAGCGCTCTTTGTAAAAATGGGTCTGCCCGGGGGAAAAAAGACTAAGAGCGGTTATTCGACCGGTGCGGAGATACTTGAAGGTCTTAAATACGAAAGCCCGACGGTAGGCAAGTTGCTGGAATACCGCGCGCTGACAAAGCTCAAATCGACCTACTGCGACGGACTGACTGCCGCCGCAGGTCCCGACGGGAGGATCCACTCCCGCCTCAACCAGACCGAGACCAGAACGGGAAGGATCAGCTCCGCCGAGCCGAATCTTCAGAACATCCCCGTCCGCAAGGATGAGGGGCGTCTGCTCCGCGATTACTTCATTGCGGATGAAGGTTTTGTTCTGTGCGATGCCGACTATTCTCAAATCGAGCTCCGCGTTCTTGCCCATATGGCAAACGATCCCGTAATGATAGCCGCCTTCAACAACGGAGCCGACATTCACACCTCAACCGCCGCCGAAGTGTTCGGAATGCCTCCCGAAATGGTGACGCATCAAATGAGAAGCCGCGCAAAGGCGGTCAATTTCGGTATTGTCTACGGTATAGGAGCCTTCTCCCTCGCAAAGGATATCGGAGTGTCGTTCGGCGAGGCATCGGGTTACATTAAGAAGTACCTCGGCACATATAAGGGCGTTGACGAATTTATGAAACACGCCGTAAGCGATGCAAAAGAAAACGGATATGTAACGACTATGTTCGCGAGGAGGCGCCCTCTGCCCGAGATCAAGTCGGGAAACGGTCCGACCAGAAGTTTCGGCGAAAGAGCGGCGCGAAACGCCCCGATACAGGGCACCGCTGCCGACATTATAAAGATCGCCATGATAAAGGTTTGGCGCCGACTGAATTCCGAGCTGCCCGAGGCGCGGCTCATTATGCAGGTGCATGACGAGCTGATCATCGAGGCTCCCGAGCGTGATGCCGATAAAGCGTGCAGAATACTTTCGGAAGAAATGGAACACGCCGCCGAGCTTTCGGTTAAGCTTGCGGTCGATGTTCACACCGGTAAGACGTGGTTGGAGGCAAAGGACTGATGGTCACCGTTGAAAGACTTGACGACGGTCGGCTCTCGGGCGGGATCGCAGCCCTTGAAGCGGAATGCTTTGCGGACCCCTGGTCGGAGGATGCCGTAAAGGAGGCGATCCGTTTCGGCACCGTCTTTTTCGCGGCGCTTGAGGACGGTAATGTTTTGGGCTATGTCGGCGTAAAACCGGTGCTTGACGAAGGCTACATCTCAAATGTTGCGGTGACCGAAAAAATGCGGCGCCGCGGTATCGGAAAGGCTCTTATGGCTGCCGTTGATTCCTTTGCTGCGGAGTCGGGTCTCTCCTTTGTTTCCCTTGAGGTCCGCGAATCAAACAGTGCCGCGGCCGCGCTCTACTTTGAATGCGGCTACGAAATCGTCGGAAAACGAAAAAACTTTTATGTTCATCCCGTTGAGGATGCACTTATAATGACAAAAAACTTTAAACGGGAAGAGTGATTTTTTTGTATATACTCGGCATTGAATCCTCCTGCGACGAAACCGCGGCGGCAGTGGTAAAGGACGGCAGGATCGTCCTCTCCTCGGCCGTTGCGACGCAGATAGCCGAACACCGTATCTACGGAGGCGTGGTGCCCGAGATAGCATCAAGAAGGCACACCGAAAGCATCTCCGCAGTCGTAAGAGAAGCGATAGACAAGGCGGGAATAGACGACGGTGAACTGGATGCCGTCGCGGTCACTTTTGCGCCGGGTCTTATAGGGGCGCTGCTGGTCGGGGTGAACTTCGCAAAGGGCTTGTCTAAGTCTCTTGACATTCCGCTTGTTCCCGTTCACCATCTGCGCTCGCATATCGCGGCAAATTATCTGCAGCAGCCCGCACCCGAACCGCCATTCCTCTGCCTGCTCGCTTCGGGCGGCAACAGCAACATCGTCGAAGTAAAGGGATATACATCCTTTTCGATCGTTGGCAGAACGCGCGACGACGCTGCGGGCGAATGCTTCGACAAAACCGCCCGCGCCATGGGAATGTGCTATCCGGGCGGAGTGGAGCTCGACCGTATCGCCGATTCGGGTAAAGCGGAAATGTACAAGCTTCCTACCCCCTCGGTAAGCGGACACGAGTTTGATTTTTCCTTCTCGGGTCTTAAGACCGCCGTTATAAACCTTATCCACAATAACGAGCAAAAGGGTATAGAAACCGATGTGCCCGCTCTCGCCGGTGCGGTCAGAAAAAAGGTCTGCGATGTTCTGATAGGCAACACCGTTTCGGCAGCCGAAAAGCTCGGATATAAGAGAATTGCGGTTGCGGGCGGGGTGAGCGCCAACAGTGAACTTCGTTCAAGAATGGAATCCGAATGCCGCGAACGCGGATACGAACTATACATACCGCCGCTCAAATACTGCGGAGACAATGCTGCGATGGTGGGCTCCCAGGGCTATTACGAATACCTTGCGGGCAATATCGCGGGCGCCGACCTTAACGCCTGCGCCACACTGCCGATAGATTATCGGTGAGCTTCTCTTCGTTTCTTTCCACGCCGTGTCGAACGCTGCGGTTTTTGAGCCGAGAATTATTCTGACACAATTCGATCCGGAATGTAGGTGTTTTTTTCACCGTTTTTAACTTCTGCGAGCGTTCCTCTGTCCGAAATTTGCGACAAAGCCCGCCCGATCCGTATTCATCGGATCCGGCGGGCTTTACTTACGCTAATATATTTTTTCTCCGTCGAAGCGAAAGGCTCCGAGGCCGAGACCGAGCGGTCTGCCCTTTACAAGGCGTTCCTTCACCGATCTCTGAAGAGATGTTTCTTCGGGAAGATCTTCTGCGGGACCTTCGGCTGCCGCACCGAATATGCGCCAGGCATCTTCAAACTCCGTTTGCTCTTCTCGCTCTACAAAGGTAAAATCGTTTGCGAAACGAAGTATATTGGATTTCGGGGGCAGAAACTCCCTATTATCGGGAAAGAGGAGCCATGAGTGACAGATAAACACCGTTCGTCCGTTCTTTCGGAGCTTATCGAAAAAGAAAAACGCTCTTCTGTATGAATCATATCTCGCTTCATCGGCGAGGGGTTCGCCGCTCGACGGAATATGAAAATTAAGGCATTCGGTCCCTTCGGGGACGGTCTCCCCATCGTCGAACACGGCGGTACATCCGATCGGTTTGATCTCATATTCGAATCTTCCGATCCCGAACCGCGTCATATTGAAAAAGCCTTTATACCAGTATGCGACAAACACTCCCGGGACGCCCTTGACATCCATACATTCCCGCACCTTACAGGTGAGGTCGGCGGCGGTATTGTAAAATATATCGGAAGAAAGCCCCGCCTCGCCGTACAATGCCTCCAGTCTTTCAAAAAAAACGATAAGCATGACCGCGTGCAGGGTAAAGGGGTTTATCCCGTACCTCTCGGCAAACCCGTTTGCGCTTTCAAGGGCGGATAAATAATTCTCGCAATCGGGCAGAGACACGCTGTCGACGATCGACCCGAACTCGGCAAGTGCCTTTTCATCCGATTCTATCCTCAAGGCGGTTCCGATGAACTCTCCGACCGCCTCTTCGGGCAGACCGATGTGTTCTCTCAACCGCTCAAAATAGTCTTCGTTCCATAACATTACTGCTTCCTCCGGAAGTTTTTTGCCGACATCGAGACCAAGAGGAGCGACAGTGTCTTTATTTTCCCAGCTTCAGCCTCGACCAAAGTATAATTATTATCTGCCCGGGAATGCCGATTATGAATACAAGCCAAACATTGCTCAAAGCAAATGTAAAAAACGACAGATACAGAGAAGCGAGAGCGCTCCACACCAGCCCTGTTATAAGGTAAAAATTATATTTTACCTTTCCCCAAATGGAATTAAATACCAAAAGGACAATGCAGCTCAACGGAACCGCATAGACAAAAACCATCCAGCCTCTGCCGCCGGCAACTCCGCTCGGCTCAAGGCAGACAAAAATAACGGTTGCGATCAGCCATACAAGCACTGTCGCGAGAAGCGAGATGATAAGGCGATTCTTTTGCTCTCTTCTTGCGGCGGTGCGGACCGTTTTGTGCTCCGACTCCAAAAGCCAGTCCACCGTAACACCGAAGGTGTCGGCAATCTCCTTCACTGTCATAACATCGGGAATAGCTTCCGCCCGTTCCCATTTCGATATCGCTTTATCACTGTAATTCAGTTTCTCCGCAAGCTCGGATTGTGTGATATGAGCTTCTTTTCTGAGTATCTGAAGATTTTCGGCAAAAGCTGTTTTTATGTCCGACATATTTTCGTCTCCTTCCGGTCAGAATGTTTCGGTTCACTTGTCGCAGGTTGTCGAAGCCTGACGAAATCTGGTAGCTTACAAATAGAGTGCGTCTCTCGCCGCGTCTTTTGTCATCAGTATACCACAAAGCTTTACATCTTTCAAGCCCTTATATTACGGGCGTTCCGAACTACTCTACTCGGAGTGGAGTAGCACTTTTTCTTCTCTACTTCGGATATTTTCAGAGTAGAGTCGCGTGTTGCGCGAAGTAGATTTTAAAAAGTCAACGGTAGGTATACAAATCCGCCCCTGCGGGCTAAAATAGCAATAAGCCGAAAACGGGAGTGCTAAAATGCGTCCGTTCGGCAAAAGTAGTGCTCGGGTTCGCGACGGATACGCACCGATGCCGAGCGCACGATCCTAAAATCAGACAGATAACAGATCTTTCATGTCCCGGCACTCAAACCACGGTGAAAGGAGAACATCACAATGGATATGAACAAATTGGTTATTTTCGGAGACTCAATCCTCAAAGGTGTCATATACTCCTCCGAAAAAAAGAAATATGAGCTCAGCAGCGACAATAAATATGAAGAGCTGCAGAAATACGGCGTCTCGGTCGTTAACAACTGTAAGATGGGAGCGACCATTGACAAAGGGCTTTCGATACTTGAAAAGCGTCTGACCGACTGTGACGACGGCACCACCGTGCTTTTTGAGTACGGCAGCAACGACTGCGACTACGATTGGAACAGGATATCCGCCGAACCCGAATCGGAGCATCTTCCCTTCACTCCCGAATCGGAGTTCACCGAAAAATATCAGACCGCGATCAACTATGCGAAATCAAAGGGAGCCAAGGTCGTGATTTCGACGCTTATCCCGATCTCGGCACAGAAGTTCATGAACTGGATATCGCGGGGCAAGAGCTATGACAACATTCTGAAGTGGCTCGGCGATGTCGATCATCTTGCTCGCTGGCAGCTGCACTACAATGACATTGTGGGAAATATTGCCGCCGACAACGGCTGTGAAGTGCTGGATCTTCGGCATCCCTTTGCACTTAAGAATCACGGCGGCGTTCTTCTGTGCGAGGATGGAATCCACCCCACCCAGGCAGGTCACAATCTGCTTGTGAACACGCTGAGCAAATTTGCCGCAGCGCAATAACAGTAATAAAAGTCAACAATATTATTATACGGAGGACATTTTACCGATGCAGAAATTCATAATATCGACCGACTCGGGCTGCGATCTTTCGGCAGAGGAGTGCAAAAAGCGCGGAATCGAGACCCTTATGATGAGCTATGCGATAGACGATACCGTCTATCACGACACAATGGAGGTGTCGGCGCTCGGAAAGTTCTATGCCGATATGGAAAACGGCGCCGTTCCGAAGACAGGAAGCGTCAGCATAGGCGAATCTTTGGAGCACTTCGAAAAGCTCGCCGAGCGCGGGCTGCCGATAATCCACCTCACGCTCGGTTCGGGAATTTCGGGCACCTATTCCAACGCATTGCAGGCGAAGGAGCTTTTGCTTGCAAAGCATCCCGAGGTCGAGCTGCATATTGTGGACACAACCCTTGCCTCCACAGGCTACGGATTACTTGCCATTGAGGCAGCCGAAATGAGAGACAAAGGTCTTTCGGCGGAAGAATGCGTTGAGGTCCTTGAAGCCGAAAAGTGGCGCGTCGAGCCTTTTTATACCACGGGGGATCTTAAGTATCTGTACCGCGGCGGCAGAGTATCGCGCGGGGGCATGATAATAGCTCACGCTTTGGGAATCCAACCGATCCTCGATCTGGACTACGAAGGCAAGCTTCGTGTTTGCGGGAAGGTGCGCGGTCAAAAGCAGACCTGGGATCGTATTGCCGAAATAATAAAGGAGCGCAGCATTTCTCCCGAAACGCAGACCCTTTACATTTCGCATTCGAACGCGCCCGAGCTTGCTCATCAATTTGCTGAACATATTATGTCGGTAGTACCGTTCAAGGATGTCTTTTATACCTACATCGGAACCATAATCGGCGCCCACACGGGCCCCGGTCTTGTGGCGGCATTTTTCAAGGGCAAGATCCGTGACGAAGAATAGCAGAACGGAAACGGAACATAAGAGCAGAGAAACCAAAAAGCAGAGGAATAGCCGAGAGATAAAGGGCACGGCAACAAAAGGGCGTTCATTTTGCACGCGGTGCATGTAAACCAAGGAGCAAAGCACGACCGAAATGCCGATCGGAGACCCGCCTCGCTTCTGCCCTGCCCGCCTCCTCGGTCGATCGTTCCCTCTTTCTGCACACACACA
>CAUCSW010000007.1 GCA_958445555.1 uncultured Clostridia bacterium
GACGACTCTTCTGCAGCCGCCGAGGCCCGAAAGACGCGCTCCGTCGGCAAAGGTCTTTATCTTGCGCCTGTCCGAGCGGAGTTTTCCCATATCAACATCCGCAAAGAGCAGGTAGTCACTGTCAATCGTCTTCTCGTTTTCGGCGAGTATTCTTCCGTTTTCACAAATGACGGAGTGCCCCGAAAAGATGAGGTCGGTCGTGGACTCCGTGCCGCCCGCCGAAGCGTAAAGATATGCGGCAAGGCAGCCTGCCGACTGCTTTTTTATAAGCTCCCTGCGGTATTTCCTCTTCGATATCGTCTCGTTGCTTGCCGAAGGATTGACTATCAGCTCCGCGCCGCCGAGAGAAAGTCTGCCGCTCGGAGGAACGGTCGCCCAGAGGTCCTCGCATATCTCGATGCCGAACCTGAAATCTCCCGCATCAAAGACGAGGTCCCTGCCGAAAGGTACGGCGGGGTGGGTCGGATCAAGTCCCAATTCTTCGGGTGAAAGGATTGTATCTTCGCTTTCCACACCCGACGAAAACCAGCGATGCTCATAAAACTCATTATAATTCGGGATATATGTCTTCGGCACTATACCGAGGACGCGCCCGCCGCCCGTCACCGCAGCGCAGTTGAAAAGTCTGCCGTTAAGCTCTATAGGCAGTCCCGTTACCGTGATACATCCGAGCTTCACCGTGAATTTTGCAAGCTCCGCAAGTGCGCTCTTTGCCGAATCAAGCAGGGTCTGCTGAAAGAAAAGATCGCCGCAGGTATATCCCGTGAAACAAAGTTCGGGAAACGATACGATATCGGCCCCGTTCTTATCGGCTTTCTCTGCCGCTTTCATTATCTCCGCCTTGTTTCGGGCGACATCCGCCACAACAACATTCGGCACCGCTGCCGCGACACGAATAACATCCAGCATTGTCTTTTCTCTCCTTTATTTATGGGTAAAAGGTGTAAGGCAAGGGGTTATCAAGAAAGGCTCCCCCGCCGAGCGAATTTTCTTTTTTGCGCTCCCCTGTTTCGCCGCCCACCTGTTCCGTCGTCTCCTGTTCTGCCGTGGCGCTCCGACATCCGTTGACTTGAATCCGACGAGCGTCGAGCCGACTTAAAGCAGCAACCGGGCCTGCGGCAGCGCCGCGACGCGCCGAAGGCGCGGCAAACGGGCGACGGCAAGCAACAGGGCTGCCCCGATCCCGAATTTCCGTCGGGCTGATATTGACTGTCGCGCCCGTCGCCCGTTTTGCGCCCTTCTAAAGAAGGGCGCGCGGCGCTGCCTGCGGTCGGTCTGCTGATTTAAGTCGGGTAAGCGGCAAGGTTCAGATCACTCTCGCCTGCTTACGCTCCGGCTCACAGTTATATTTTTCTAATTATACCACCTTAATACAAATCCTTCAACAATAAATATTCGCGCCCGCCCCCTCGCCGACTCACCCGCAGACTCCCGACTCTCTCGCCCACCCCGTCACCCTCGCCGCCCGCGCTTGCAAAAAGGACATATATGTGGTATACTGAGATGTATTTATATCGGCAAAGCGGGACGGCAATGCGAGAGGATCGTTTTCAAAAAGCGGACTCCGATCATCCCCTCTTGCCTGTCCGAAAAGGAGCTGCTGCTGTGAAAGACAAAGGTAAAGGTGCAGAGTCTCAAGGGCAGACTGTTGCAGTCTTTGCCGACTGTCCTGCGCAAAACTATAATGAATATGATGAAGGGACGCAAATGAAACCTAAACATGAGCTTCTAAGCAATCTGGCGTGGAAATTCGGCGAGCGCATATCTGCACAGCTGATCTCAACGGTCGTGTCGATCATCCTTGCCCGCCTTCTCGAACCGTCCCACTACGGAACCGTTTCGATGGTAATGATCTTTATAACCATTGCGAATATTTTTGTCAGCGACGGTCTCGGCAGCGCTCTGATACAAAAAAAGGACGCGGATGAAGTCGACTTCTTCTCGGTGCTTTATTTCAACATAGGATTCTCCTGCATTTTGTATGTGATCCTGTTCTTCTCGGCACCGCTCATTTCGATGTTCTTCGGCGAAGGATATGAGGCTCTTACGCCCGTGCTCAGGGTTTTGGGGCTCAGGATCATCCTTACTGCGATAAACTCCATCCAGCAGGCATACATCTCCAAAAAGATGATGTTCCGCAAGTTTTTTCTTGCCACCCTCGGAGGAACGATCGTCTCTGCGGTCGTGGGAATAGCCATGGCATACGGCGGATACGGCGTATGGGCTCTTGTGGCTCAGTATCTTGTCGGCACCTCGGTAAGCTCCGTCACTCTCGGCTTTGCCATCGGAAAAAGACCTAAGTTCGTTTTCTCGCTCAACCGTGTAAAGGCTCTGGTCCCTTACGGCATCCGCATTCTCGGAACGGGTCTTCTGATCACCGTTTACCAGGAGCTGCGGTCTCTGATAATCGGAAAAAAATATTCCACCGACGTTCTTGCGTTCTATGACAAGGGTCGGAGCTTCCCCCTTCTGATAGTTACAAATATCATCTCTTCGATATCTGCGGTGCTCTTTCCGAAAATGTCGGAGGAGCAGGACGACCGACAGAAGCTCAAAAGCACGACCCGCAATTCTATCCGCTTCAGTGCGCTGATACTCTGCCCGATGATGCTGGGCCTTGCGGCGGTCGCCGACTCCTTTGTGCGGGTGCTGCTCACCGACAAATGGGTGCCGTGCGTTCCGCTGCTGCAGTTGTTTTGTATAATATATCTGTTTCAGCCGATCCACACGGCAAATATGCAGGCGATAAAAGCGGTCGGCAGAAGTGATATTTATCTGAAGCTGGAGATAATCAAAAAGGTTATCGAGCTCGCGGTACTTCTTACGACCATGTGGATCAGCGTGGATGCAATGGTCATCGGTATGGCAGTATGCGCCACCGCCTTTACCTTTGTAAACGCCTATCCCAACATAAAACTGTTGAATTACGGCATAAAAGAGCAGATGGCGGATATCCTGCCGCCTGTTGTGATGTCGCTTATCATGGGCGCCGCCGTTCTCGGGGTCGGTCTTATCCCGATGCCGCTGATCGTCAAGCTGATCGTTCAGGTGGCGGTGGGTATCGCGGTCTACTTCGGCCTTGCCCTGCTCACCAAAAACAAAGAGCTTTTGCAGTTGTTAAAGCTGCTGCACATCCGAAAGGAGCGCTCGGAATGACAGACTCCGTAAACAATACCGCAGTTGTAAGTGTGTCCCCCCGCATATTTTTGTCCTCCCTGCAGGGACTAAGGACCGTCGCCTTTGCGGCTATATTTTTAAGCCACACGGGACTTGGTAATTTCGAGGCCTTGGGCGCTTGGGGCGTTTCGGTCTTCTTTATCCTGTCGGGATTTGTAATGCTTTACAGTTATTACGACCGACCCTGCCCGAAACCGGGGATCGCTTTTGCTTACAGAAAGATCAAAAAACTTTATCCCCTGCATATAGCCACCATGGCGGCAGCCGCCGTTTATTGTTATTTTGTCTACGGTCAGGGCATTCTTAAAATTTTGACCGACATAGTCCTTCACTCCGCACTAATCCAGATCTGGATCCCGAACACGGCTTATTACTCCACCCTTAACGGGTTGGCTTGGTACCTCGCCGCCTGCGCATTCCTCTATTTTGCATTTCCGTTTATACTCAAGCGTATGCAAAGAGCGAGCAGGAAAGAGGTGACGGCGGCACTTGCGATCCTGTTTATTCTTTAGATATCGGTCTCGGCGATCGCCTTTTTCTTCGGCGGCGAGGATAAAAGCAGCTGGTTTTCAATGCATTGGGTCACCTCTTACTGTCCCTGTACCCGGCTTCTCGATTTTGCTCTCGGCTGCTGTCTCGGTTGGCTCTTTCTCCATACCGAAAGGCAGGCTCTCTCGGCGCCCGCCGCAGGGATTGCACAGGCGGTCACGGTCGTTGCGGCTGCCGTCTCGTGCGTCGCTTACGCAAAAGGCGTTCCGTTCTTCGGCGGAGAATTCATAAAGTATGCACTTCTGTTTACGCCTACCACCGTTCCGCTCATTTGGCTCACCGCCCGCGGCACGGGATGGTTGTCACGGCTCCTGAATCTTAAACCTTTGGTTCGGTTTGCAAAGCTTACACCTTACACCTTCCTTATACACGGCGTTGTCATCAAATACTGCCGCACCGTTATAAGCAAGCTGGCAGGGCCCGTCAGCGGATATGCCGCCGGTAAATATATTGTCGCACTCGCGGCGCTTATACTCACCGTTGCGGCAGCGCTTATATGGAACGCCCTTTCCGAATATGTTCGCCGCTTCTTGAATCAGAGACAAGACTCTGCGCGGCGGTCGCAATAGTTTTGATCATCATGCCGCCGGGCAGCGGCAAAAGGGGCAGATACGGTTTTTAGTTTTGCCCCTTGTTCCTTGCTTGCCGATTTAATAAACGGTAAAAATACAAGCCCGCCCGACAAGACGAACGGTTGTTGCCGTCGGCCCCTTCGGGAGAGGCTTCATAAGAAAAAAAGGCAGCGCAATTAGAGCCGTACTCTAAAGGACAGTAAAAAACTGTGTAGAAAATTTCTACACAGTTTTTAATTTTGTCTTATACCGTAACAAGCAGGGAAAATGTATATCAAATTTTCCACACTTTAGGAGAACATAAAACCCTTAACCAAAAGCAATGATAAAGCGGAGTGTGACAAGCGATTGCGGGGCTCTTGCGCGGCGCGGTGTCACCTCGGATGTGACACTCCCGCTCAGAGTCCCAAATAGCTTATAAGCCTTGCCGCCTCGCTCCGCTCGGCTCTGTCGACGGTATGGCCGGTCTTTATTTCGTTTATCGCATTTTTCCTTCCTCTTCCGAAGACGAGATAAAAGCAGCGAATGACCCAGCAGAACGGCAGCAAAACAGGTGCTTTTACCAGCACGGGGTACCTTGCCTTCATTCGGCAGTAGGGCAAAAAAGCCTTTTTGAGCAGGTGCCCCAGCCTGCCGCCGTTTTTTATCTGACTGATCGCAATGCCGTTTCTTGAAATGCCGTATGTTCCGGCTTCGAGAGGTATTCCTCCACAATCTCCGCGTCGCCGTCTGCCGGCTTGCCGTCAAGCCAATGCGCCATAAGCTTCTCGGAGGCAACGCAAAAATCATACAGTCCGCAGGAGACAAGCAGGTCCTTTCTGTTCTCGGCACAGACCCCAAAGCTGCGCTCGATCACATCAAGATCAATGATCGGTCTTATCCCGCAGCCGCCGTTTTCGACATGCTTTGCTGCGTGGGTGAGGTGATACAGAAAGAAGAGATCCTCCCGCATGATCAGTCGATGCGGATCCGTCTCGTCGCGCGCCGCCGTATCCCATGCCTCTTCCAGCTTTTTGACCGCCCGTTCGAATCTTCCCTCCTCGACAAGGGTGAAGTGGAGTTCCAAAAAAACACCCGAATCGGTCTTATAGGTGATCTCGTGCGAACCTTTGTCCTTGATCTTCACGAAGCCCGCGGCACCGAGCGCGGCATCCGCCCCGCCGAGATTCTCGGGTCTTATAAGAATGTCAATATCACAGCTTGTCCTCATCCATGGCTCGGGATAGAGCGTTTCGATCACCGCCCCTTTAAGCGGCATATAATCCATTCCCGCCGAAGAAAGCGCACCAAACGCCCGATCGGCCTCATATTTCCGCCTTCCGTATCTGAAGACCGCGCTCATATACAACTCGGTCGCTTCTTTCGTGAGTTCGGCATCAGAGCCGTCTATCAGACCGCCGGTCAGCATTTTGTGTGCCGCAAGGTGGGCTACATCATGAGCCTTGGCGAGACTCAGAGCTTCCTTTACCGTCTCCCTGTCCGCCTTTTCGGACAAGGGCAGCGCTCTTTCCCTGCCGATCTCGGCACCTATACATAAGAACATAAAATCCCTTGAAGTCATATTAACGATTATTCTCTCCCTTGTCTCGTCCCGCCGTTTCGGCTTGTCCGCCGCGGTTTCCCCGCTTGATATCCCCCGTATCTGTTTTTGTGCCGCGCACCCGAATCCCGAGTCCGAATCCGCACCCGACTCCCGAACCCGAGTCCGCGCCCGACTTCTCAAGCCCAAGCCCCCGCACGAGCTTCGACGACCGCCGCCCGCTTCGGTCGATCGGCGGGTATATCGGCGGCTTAATGTTCTGCTGCCGAAGGCAGCGCCGCCCACGCCGAAGGCGTGGTAAACGGGCGACGGCAAGCCGCGGGGCTGCCCTGATCCCGACTTTCCGTCCGGCTGATATTCACTATCCCGCTCCGTCGCCCGTTTCGCGCCCTCCCGAAGGAGGGCGCGCGGCGCTGCCATAATTACCGCTCGCCTGCCGCAGGGCGGCTTGTCTTTCCCTGCCGGCAATCTTTATCTATATCATCTGTCGACATTTTTTGTCGGCACCCGCTGACCGTTTCCGTTTTTTAAAAACCGAACCGTCTATCGATCCGAGCCGACGCCGAGCCCGATCCCGTGCCCGAAATCGGGGCTTAAACCTACCTCCGTCAGCATATTCCGAAACTCATCCACCTGCGAACTGCCCGACACCATAATACCCGTTATGGTCTTTTTTGCTTTTTTGCGGTGGACAAATGCGCGGTCAAAGAGTCTGACGACCCAAAACAACGGCAGCAAAACGGGCGCCTTTTCCAAAACGGGATAAAATCCGCACATATTTCCATAAGGCAGGAACACCGCCGATAACAATCTTTTGCTGCGGGTCTTGTTCTCGCCCTTTGCGCGTCTTTTCAGTTCGTCGGAAACCGAAGCGCCGTCCGCCGTACCGAAGCTGCCGCTCCGCATAACAAATTCCGTGATCCTCGCCGTCGTCTCATCTTCTTCGCCGCCCATAAACCAGGCGGCGAGTGTCCTTTTTATGTTTTCATAAAAGTCCCTTAATCCAAGCTTGCCCAGCTCTTCGTTTATATAATCCCGGTCCATGTCGGGCTCCGACTTTTCGTAGACATATATATCCGTAAAATGACGCAACCCGACGCCGCCGTTTCTGAAATGCTTTGCCAAATGTGTAATAAGATAATCGAACTCGTCCTCGGAGGACATACGGTATTCGGAGGAACCCTCGCCCGTCGGACGGGCAAAGTCCCATCCGTCTCCCCAGTAGCGGACAAAGTCGCCGTTTGATTCCGAGACCACCCCGGTATGAAGCTCGACCGTTATTCCCTCTTTGTTTTTCCATTCGGATTGTCGGTCGCCGTCCCTTTTCGGTGCGAACCCCCGTTCGGACAACACCTTCGCCGCACGCTCTGCCTCTTTGCGCCCTATAAGAAAATCGCAATCGCCCATCAGGCGGTATTCGCTGTGGGAATACTTCGGCTTGACCGACAGTCCTTTAAGCGGCATAAACGGGATGCCGTTTTCGGCAAACGCCTTCTTAATATCGTCGACTGCACATAACTGCGCCCGATCGACAATAATGCAGCTTGCCGCGATCCTCCTTAGGTGGGCCATCTTCTCCTTGTCCGGCTTGTTTTCGGTGCGGGACAATCCCGCATAAAGGATCGGAAGTATTCCGTGCCGACGGCACAGTCGGACCGCCGCGGCAAGATCAAAATCATCGCTTATGACAACAGTAGTCTCCTCAATAACTCCGCGAATTATGGAAATGATGTCTTTTTCAAGTGCGGTCATATACTCATTCCTCATAAATAAAATATTTTATTATGCCGATAATGCGTAAGCCCACCCGGATATCATTCTTACCTTGCCAATATATCCGCTATTCTTTTGCAGGCAAAGCCGTCCCCATAGGGATTGCTCGCGTGCGCCATGGCGTCATATGCCTCTTTGTTTTCAAGCAGTTCTTTGAAATTCCGATATATTACCTCTTCCTCGGTACCTACGAGCCTCAGCGTTCCCGCGGCTATTCCCTCGGGGCGCTCGGTCGTGTTCCTCATAACAAGCACCGGTTTTCCGAGAGACGGCGCCTCCTCCTGGATCCCTCCGCTGTCGGTCAGTATCATATAACTGCGCGACAGAAAATTGTGGAAATCCAGCACATCAAGCGGATCGATTATATGTATGCGGTCGCAGCCCGAAAGCTCCTCGGCAGCCGCTTTTCTCACTGCGGGATTCATATGTATCGGGTATATCGCCTTCACATCGGGGTGCTCCTCCATGATGCGGCGTATTGCCCTGAACATACGGTGCATGGGTTCGCCGAGATTTTCTCGCCTGTGAGCGGTTATGACTATCAGCCTGCCGTCGCTTGCCCATTCAAGCTCCGGGTGAGTGTAATCCTCCCGCACGGTGGTCTTGAGGGCGTCTATCGCGGTATTTCCCGTCACAAAAACCGTTTCGGGGTCCTTTCCCTCCCTTATGAGATTTGCCTTTGCCGTCTCGGTCGGGGCGAAATTATACCTCGCGACAATGCCCACCGCCTGACGGTTAAACTCCTCGGGATAGGGTGAATATATATCGTATGTGCGCAATCCCGCCTCGACATGACCGACGGGTATCTGCATATAAAAGCAGGCGAGCGCGGTCGCAAATGTCGTTGTGGTATCTCCGTGGACCAGCACTGCATCCGGCTTTACCTCTTCGAGGACCGGTCGGATATTCATGAGTATACTGTCGGTTATGTCAAAAAGGGTCTGCTTTTCCTTCATAACCGAAAGGTCGTAATCCGGCACGACATTAAAGGCGGAAAGCACCTGATCGAGCATCTGACGATGCTGGCCCGTGACGCAAACCACCGTCCTGATCGTGTCCCTCGTTTTCAGTTCGTTAACGAGTGGACACATTTTTATTGCCTCCGGCCGTGTTCCGAAAACAAGCATTATGGTTTTCATTCTTGACATCAGTCCTTACCTGATTCTATTATTGATCGGGATCAAGTGATCAAGCCGCCCCGCCCTTTGGGAAGGCTCCTGTGCCCCGATCGTTTTCTCTGCGGAAATGATCCTTCGCGCCCAAAAAAGCAAAATGGGAGAAAAGCGCCGAAAAAGAGTGCTGACAGACGGCGCGGTTCGATTCTCGTCAGCTTAAGCTGACGGGAATCAAAGCAAACCCGACCCCAAAGCCGACTCCAAAGCCGAATCCGCTTGAAGGACAAACCGACCGCAGGCAGCGCCGCCCACGCCGAAGGCGTGGCAAACGGGCATCGTCACATTTTCGTCTTTCTGAATGCCCTGCTTTTTTCGGCAGTGTGCGTTTATTTATCTCGCTTTGCCGCCCGTTTCGCGTCCTTCTTTAGAAGGACGCGCGGCGCTGCCGTCGGCCCGATTGCCCGTAAAACGGGTTCGGCTCTCGGCTTCGGCATCGGGGAATCGTATGCTGCCCCACCTTGCGGGATTCCCGCGAAGTCCGGAGAGTCCCCCGTCGTCATCGGGCATCTCAAAACAGAAGCATTCTCTGACGGCGTCAAGTCGATCCAAGAAGCCATCCTTCACTCCGTAAAGCTCCAGGTCGGCAGAATAAATTCCTCCGACAAGCCCCGCCAAGTCGGCGTTTATCGCGATCTCGGAGACCGTTACCCCTTCCCGCGCGCTCGGTGCGTTCGTTGTGGTCGGTGCGCCCGATGTGTTTGATGCGCTCGGCTTGCTCGGTGTGCCCTCGACAGGAGCGGTGTCGAAGTTGCCTACCGCGGCTCTCCTGCGGTCGAACAGGATCGTTCTCACCAGCAGCTTTTCCGAGCGACAATCCGACTCGACCGACACGGTAAAGCGCACTTTTTTATCCTTTACGCCTTCGACAACAACGCTTTTAAGTCTTATCCCGTCGGCGGAGTCGCCGTACCTCTTTCTGTCGGACAGATCGTTTACCCGCTCTATTTCGCTTTCGAAGACATCGGTGTACTTTGCGATCCCGCTTTCGGCGTCGCCGTCAAATATCACCTTGCCTTTATCGAGAACGATGCATCTGTCGCACAGGCTTCTCACCGTCTCCATATTATGACTGACATACAAGACCGTCCTGCCCTGCTTTGCCGCCGCGGTGCGCATCTTGTTTATGCACTTTTTTCTGAACTCAATATCTCCGACCGCGAGCACCTCGTCCATTATCATAATGTCACTGTCAAGATGCGCCGCCACAGAGAAAGCGAGCTTGACATACATTCCGCTTGAATACCTTTTTACGGGGGTGTCGATAAACTCCCCGCATTCGGAAAACTCAATTATTTCATCTATTTTGGATGCCGTTTCGGCGCGGCTCATCCCGAGGATCGCGCCGTTGAGGTAAATGTTTTCTCTTCCCGTCAGCTCGGGATGAAAGCCCGTTCCCACCTCAAGCATGCTGGACACCCTGCCGTTAAGGTATATAGTGCCCGCCGACGGCGCGGTGATCCTTGAAAGCAGTTTTAAGAGGGTCGATTTTCCGGCACCGTTGCGGCCTATTATGCCCACGGCTTCCCCTCTTTTTATTTCCAGATTGATTCCGTCAAGCGCGGCGAATTCATCCTCCGCCAGTTTTCTTCCCGAAGAGGTGACGCCGCCCGTACGGCGTCCGTCGGATCCGCCCGCGGTTCTGATCTTTCGGTTGGGATCCTCTTTTCCCAAGATCCGCGCAGTCCGACTTTGTATATCCCTTTGCAGTGTGCCGCCGCCTATTTTTCCGAGACGGTAGACCTTTTCGACGCCGTCGATCCTGATCGCAATGCCGTTATCCATACATTACCTCCTCAGACGGTGTCCGCAAAGGTCTTTTCGACCCTGCTGAAGATAATCATACCGAGCACAAATACCGCTGCCGTCACGGCAAGGCTTATCAGCCAAAACGCCGTCGGAAAGCTGCCGACCCCAAAAAAGGCATATCTCATTATTTCTATGATCGGCGACATGGGATTGAGCATGCAAAGCGTTTTGTATTCAGCAGGGAGTGATTCCGCAGAATAGATCACGGGCGTAACATACATCCACAATGAGACGCCGAGATTGACAACCACGCTCAGATCGCGGTATTTCGCCGTCAGTGACGAAACGATCATTCCGAATCCGAGGGCGAGGATCGCCGTCTGAAGAAGCAGCAACGGAGTCATAAGAGCCGCGGGGTTGAGGCTTATTCTTACTCCGCATGCCGCATAGTACACAAGAAAGCCCGCAAACATTACAAATTGTATAAGAAAGTCGAACATTCCCGTTATCACCGATGAAACGGGAACCGCGAGGCGCGGAAAATACACCTTTCCGAACAGGCGGGAATTGCTCACGAAGGTGGAGGAGGTCTGAAACAGACTGCTTGAGAAAAAGCTCCACATGACATTTCCGCACATATAAAACAAAAAGTACGGAATACCCGAGCTCGGTATCTTCGCAATCTCGCCGAAAACGATCGTCGACACCGCGGTTGTAAGAAGTGGAGATATGATTATCCACAACGGACCGAGCACTGTCTGCTTGTATCTTGTGGCAAAATTCTTTTTTACGAAAAGCGCTACCAGATCGCGGTAACGGAACAACTCCACGGGGTCGATATCGAACCAACCTGTCCGCGGTTTGATAACGGTGGTTTCGACCGCTCGCTCTTTGATATTCTTGCCGTCTTTACCGTCTCTGCCGCATTTAAGGTTTTCATCCGATCGCTCAGCCATGTCTCCGCCTCCTTTCAAATTGATATACGGTACCCTGCCCGTTGTGGGGCGGATACTGCGGGCTGCCCGCGATATTATGTTACCGATCTCAGTTTTTCGACCATGTTTTCGGAGCCAGCCAGATAACAAGCGGGAATATTTCCAATCTGCCGAGCAGCATCGCAAAGGTCAAAATAAGCTTGGAAAAGACCGAAAATCCGCCGAATGTCCCTGCAGGGGCTATATTGCCGAACACCGGTCCTACATTATTGAAGCAAGACACCGCTGCGGTGACATTGGTTTCGAAGTTGAACTTATCAAGCGAAAGCAGCAGGATAATAACTATAAGGCAGAGCGAATAAACGGTGAAATATGCCGAGACGCTGGAGAGCGTCGCCTCGTCCACCTGCTTGCCCTCAGCCCTTACCGCCTTGACCGAGCGCGGATGCAAAAGCTTTTTGAGCTCTCTTCCCGCAATCTTTATGAGCATTATTGCCCTTGATATCTTTAATCCGCCCGCGGTCGAGCCTGCGCAGCCGCCCATAAGCATCAGCGTTACGATTATGGTTTTTGAGAATGTCGGCCATGCGTTCATGTCGGTGACGGCTAATCCCGTGGTGGTGATTATCGAAGACACCTGGAACGCGGCGGTCTTTACCGCCTCGGAGTCGCTCGCGAAAAGTCCCCTTATATTCCAAAATATAAGACCCGTGCTGACAAGTATGACCGAAACATAGCACCAAAGCTCGCCGCTCTTCACGGCGCTTTTTACCTTGCCTATCAGTAAAAGGTAGTAAAGATTGAAGTTGATCCCGAACAAGGCCATAAACACCGTTACGACCCAATGGATATAGCTGCTGTAGCCCGCAAGACTGTCCGGATTATTGCTGAATCCGCCGGTGCCCGCGGTGCTGAAGGCGTGTATGACGCTCTCATAGAGGCTCATTCCGCCGCACATAAGCATTATGATCTCGGCTGCCGTCATGCCGATATATATGATATAAAGTATCTTTGCCGTGTCGACCGCCTTCGGCATAAGCTTGCCTATGACGGGTCCCGGCATTTCCGCTCTCATTATGTGTATCGAGCGATCGGTCGTGCTTTTTGTCACCGCCATTATGAGAACAAGCACACCCATTCCGCCGATCCAATGGGTGAAGCAGCGCCAGAACTGAAGACCGTGACTTAGGCTGCGCACATCGGAAAGCACCGTTGCGCCGGTGGTGGTGAGGCCGCTTGCGGTTTCAAAGAGTGCATCGACATATGACGGTATTTCACCGCTTATCACAAAGGGAAGCGCCC
>CAUCSW010000008.1 GCA_958445555.1 uncultured Clostridia bacterium
GCTCGACCTTTCCCATTCCCGTTTCATCCACACCGAGTTCAGCCATGATCTGAGCTTCAGACCTTGTGAGATCTCTTATCGCGGTGATGATCTTTTCTCTTTCTTCAACGCTCATTGAGCGGACCGCCTTATAGCCTGCGTTTGCGGCATCTATGGCGTCGTTCATATCCTCATAAACACCAACATACCGTCTGCCTTTATATTCAGCACCGTTGTAAGGCTTTTTTTCGGCAACCGCATCGGCCGATGCCGAAGCGACAGTTGCAGAAGACTGCTTTCCGTCCGACAGACTGCTTATTACCTGTTTTACGATGCTTTCGATCTGTTTGGAATCAAGTTGAGCCATTTTTCACACCTCAGTTTATTTTCGGGAGACAATCTCCGCTGTGTCAAGTGCTATCATAAGTTCTTCATTAGTCGGAACGACCAGTACCTTTACACGCGATTCGGGAGCTGAGAGAAGATACTCTTCGCCTCTAGGCGCCTCGTCATTTGCTTTTTTATCAAAGCTTATTCCGAGATACTCCATATCCTCGCAAACCATCTCGCGGACTTTCCTGTCATTTTCGCCTATACCCGCCGTAAACACCAAAACATCAAGACCGTTCATTTCGGCAACATAAGCACCTATAAGCTTCTTTACACTGTTCACAAGCATTTTCTGCGCAAGGGCGGCGCGCTCATCACCTTTGTCGACCGCGTTTTGGATTTCGCGAAGGTCGTTTGAGATACCGGACACGCCGAGTATTCCCGATTTTTTATTCAGCAGGGTATCCGCCTCGGCAACCGAAAGACCGTATTTATTCATTATGTAGGTGATAACGGTCGGATCAATCGCTCCCGAGCGGGTCCCCATTACGACTCCGTCCTGAGGGGTGAAGCCCATAGAGGTATCGATCGCAACGCCGCCGAGCTCGGCAGTCACAGAAGAACCGTTTCCGAGATGACAGGTTATCATTTTCAGCTCTTCGGGGCTTTTGCCGAGGATCTCAGCCGTCCTCGCCGTTACATAACGGTGGGAAGTTCCGTGAAATCCGTATTTTCTCACCCTGTCATTTTCATAGAACTCATAGGGTATCGGATAAACATAGTTATGGGGCGGTATATCTCCGTAAAATGATGTGTCGAAAACGCCCACCTGCGGCGTGTTCGGCATAAGCGATATGCAGGCGCGCATTCCGGAAATAGCCGGCGGTCCGTGCAACGGATTGATCGGGACTATCGTTTCAAGGTAGTTTATCACATCGTCATCGATAATTGACGATCTTCTTAATTTTTCACCGCCGTGAGCGATCCTGTGACCGACAGCGTCAATTTCACCTATATCGGATATAACGCCGTATTCTTTGTCGGTCAGCAGCCTCAAAACAAGCTCGATCGCTTCTTTATGGCTCGGCATCGGATAATCCGCTTCATATTTTCGCCCGTCCGAAGTCTTGTGTATAATTCTTCCGCCCGTGCCGATATTCTCACAGAGGCCCTTTACCGACACGGCACCCGTTTCGGTATCTATCAGCTGATACTTAAGCGAGGAGCTTCCGGCATTTATGACAAGTATCTTCATTTTCTTCTCCGAATCAGTAAATTATATCAACGCCGCTCTCAGAGAAGCGGCTGAGCCAGACGCCGTCCGGCTCGCAGTCGGTAACCACGGTGTCGATCGATGAAAGGTCACAGACCTTCACAAATGACGCTTTGTCGAATTTTGAGGAATCGACCGCAAGTATTCTCTTCTTTGCCGAACCGAACATTGCGTTCTTGATAGCCGAATCCCTTTCGTTTGAATCGGTGACACCTATTGACGCGTCAATGCCCTTGCAGGAGCAGATCGCCATATCCACATGAAATCCCGAAACCATTTTTTCAGCCTGATAACCGACAAGCGAAAGAGCCCCCTCTTTGAGTGTGCCGCCGGTTGAAATGATGTTCCATTCCGACTTGTTGCACAGTTCTATGAGTATCTCTATTGAATTCGTGATTATGGTTATATCTTTACGGTTCATAATATGCTTTATGACGCAGAGCGCAGTTGTACTTGAGTCAAGCATCAGATAGGCGCCGTCATCGATCATATCGGCAATAAGCGCCGCTATGTGCTGCTTACCTTCGACATTTTTCTGCTTACGGACCTGAAAAGGGAGGTCAAGATTTATATTGTCAGCCTTAACGGCACCGCCGTATGTTTTATGAACCAAGCCGTCATTGTCCAGCTTTTCAAGATCGCGGCGTATCGTTTCTTCGGTAACACCGAATTCCTTGCTCAGATCGCTTACAAGCACCTTTCCCTCAAGGACGAGCTTTGACAGTATAGCGTTTCTCCGTTCAATGGCTAACATCTGATCTACTCCTGATTTATAAAATACTCTGCCAGAGTTTTATATCGGGGTTGGGGATCACGGACGAATCAAGCAGCAAACCCTTATCGGCTGCCGTGGATTCCGCCTTTTCGATTGCCGCCTTAACTGCCGAGACAGATCCTGTGATCAAAAGGTATGATTTTCCGCACATACCTCTGCAAAGTCTCAGTTCAAGCAGATCGACAAGGCTGGTCTTTGCAGCCGTATCCGCCGCGACGACGGCACTCGCCGCAGAATATGTTTCAAGGACTCCGAGAGCCTCGGGATTCTCGGGTGCGACCGCACCGTATATTGCCGGAAAAATGGCATCGTGCGGGTTGCCGAGCACGAATGTGTCGACCACCTTATCGCTTTTAAGCTTTGTCGCCGCTTCAACAGAAGCTTTGACCGCGCTTAGCTCGCCTGCGATAATAACTATGTATTTACCCGGACAGACGGTAGTGCTTTGAATAACCTCAACCTCTGCCGTTTTTATCATTGTATCGGCAGCGGCGATGCCCGAAGAAACGGTCATCAGCTCTACCATTCCGATAGCTTTATTCATCAGTCAAGCTCCTTTCGGCGGGTTACGATAACATACCTGTCGTTTACCTCGGTCACCGTTCCGTTTATTGACGAATGTATGGTGACAGACAACTTGCCTTCGGCGGCAGTGCCGATAACATCGCCTTTATTGACGGCGTCGCCCTGCTTGACTGCTGCCGAGGCAGGTACGCCTATATGCTGAGAAAGCATAATTTTGACCTTGTCATATTCGATCTCGCGATCCACAAAGGGAGCGTCGACATTGTATTCCGCAAGGCCGAGTCTTTCAACCAGTCTTTCCACCGGTATCAGTCTGCCGCTTCTTTGTTCGCTCACGCCGTGCATGACCGCTTCAGGCGGGCGAACGCCGTTTTTACGAAGCTCTCCCCTGACCTTTCCTATAAGCATGGAGGGGCTGAGTCCCTGAAAACAGGAGAACATGGTGCACAGGTCGCATCCGCAGCAGAAGTTAGAGTTGAGAAAAGCTTCGCTGTCTGCGGTATTACCCGAGGCAAAGGCTCTCATAAGCCTTGCCGGATCAATGGGACTGCCGAGAAGATGGCGCGGGCAAAGGTCGGTGCAGTAATGGCACTGACAGCACGCAGCCATAACTCTGTGGACCGAAACGGTCGGTGCTTCGTTCTTTTTAGTGACGACATGATGATGGGCAGGCAGCACTATCACTGCATTGGAGGTCTTTGTTACCACATCGTTTTCATTGACAAGCGGACCTGTCATCGGTCCACCGCCGACAAGTGCAAAGTCCTTCACCGTTGCTCCGCCTGCGGCCTTGATGACCTCCGCATATGTAACGCCGAGCGGCACTTTAAGTGTTACAGGTGCCTTGACCGCTCCGGTAACGGTTATATATTTTGAGCTGACGCCCTCACCCTTTATTGCGTGATAGGCATTAAACATGGTTTCGACATTATAAACTATAACACCGACACTTATCGGTAATTTGCCGGCGCCGACGACGCGACCCGTCGTCTCATATATTGTAACGACCTCATCTCCCGACGGGTACGCCTCAGGGAGAAGTCCGATCCGTGCCTTCGGATGCGAAGGCAGCGCCGACTTCACCGCTTCCACAGCCTTTTTATAAGAAGGCTTGACCGCCACAATTATATTGTCGGCACCTACGGCTTCCGCCACGGTGTCAAGTGCCGTAAGGATCTCCTCCGTATGCAACGCAAGCAGCTGCCTGTGAAGTCTGAGCAAGGGCTCACACTCGGCGCAGTTGAGGATTATGGTATCGGCATTTTCATTAAGTTTTGCGTAGGACGGGAATCCGGCACCGCCTGCTCCGACTACGCCGCCGTCCCTCAACTTCTTTGAAAGTTCCGTTATATTCATCTTTATCAATCATCCAAACCGATAGAATTATCAATTATTCCGACTATTGCGGCATCGACCGGAGCTTCTGCCATTCCGCAGCCGATTCGGGCTGCGCTTCCGGTCGCAACAAGTACCGTCTCTCCGATACCTGCGCCGACATTGTCGACCGCAATTATTTTCTCTTTGCCCATTTTGCATATAGGCTCAACAATCATAAACTTGCTGCCCAAAAGGCGCTCGTTCTTACGCGTGGCAACCACGCTTCCCACGACTTTACCGGCTATCATCTGTCGTTGTTCCTTTCGCATATCTCTTCACCTGCCGCAAGCGATGCCGAAATAAAGCATTCCGACGCTTATTATGCGGCTTTGGATGCCAATATTACCGTTATATTACGATGCTTTTTCGTTACCGTCAAACCGAAAACGGCGTAACGCCGCCTTCTGTTTCAATGTGGCTGTGGCTCCCGCGGCCGCGGGAGCCAAACAACATTTGCGACTTGTAACTGATCAATTACGCGCGAAGTTTTGAGCTCTTATTTAAGAGTAGGCAAAATCTTCTCGACATCTGCGTGAGGTCTGGGGATTACATGAACTGCAACCAGCTCGCCGAGCTTGGAAGCTGCGGAAGCGCCTGCTTCCGTTGCCGCCTTGACAGCGCCGACATCACCGCGAACCATAACGGATACGAGTCCCGAACCGATCTTCTCGGTTCCGATAAGCTCAACATTAGCTGCCTTGCACATTGCATCGGCTGCCTCTATTGAAGCTACAAGTCCTCTGGTTTCAACCATTCCGAGTGCTTCGAGTGCCATTGTGATTTCCTCCTGTAAGTATTTTTATCCGCTTTTTGCGGTGGATAAACTATAATTGTAAACTTGCCTTCCGTGCTCCTTATTTCAGAACGGGAAGGATCTTTTCAACATCCGCATGTGGTCTGGGGATCACATGGACCGCAACAAGCTCACCAAGCTTGGAAGCAGCCGCTGCGCCCGCCTCAGTGGCAGATTTGACCGCGCCGACATCGCCGCGGACCATAACGGATACGAGTCCCGAACCGATCTTCTCGGTTCCTACGAGTTCGACATTGGCTGCCTTGCACATTGCGTCGGCTGCCTCTATGGATGCTACAAGACCTCTTGTTTCTATCATTCCGAGTGCTTCAAATGCCATTTTTTTAACCTCCGTGTTTTTCTGTGATACCGCCGTTTTTGCCTCGGCCGCTCCGACGGCCTTTTGTTGTTCGACTTCGGGCTTGGATACTTCAGTCTCCGCCTTATCGATTTGCTTTGCATCCGAATCAGACGCCTTCACTGCCGATTCAGCTTTTATAATGCTCCTCTCGGCTCTGTTCGGCTGCACCGCCGAATTCTCATCCAACTTCATCTCGCCGAGATTTTTCTCATCAAGTCTCTTCTCGCCGGACCTCTTTTCGGCAGACTCTTTTGCGTCGAACTTATTTCCGTCGAATTTCTTCTCGGCGGGTCTCTTATCGTCCTTACCCTTTTCGACGGGCTTCTTTTCGCCGGGCTTTACATCTTTACGCGACATAAATACGCCGTTTTCCGACATTCGGTATCACCTCTATACTTCACTTATGTACCCCTCGTCGGTCTCCGCATTCGCGGTCGACTCCGGCTTTTTCTGCCCATTTTCGGACTTGTTTTTGAGGCGAGATGCGCTCAGAGCAACCAATCTCAGCACCTCGGGGTGCGGATTGGCGATCACCGAATATGCAGCAGGCTTTATTATTCCGCCTCTTACGGCATTTTCAACTGCGGCGGTGACTGCGGAAACCTGACCTTCAACAATTATCGTAACAAGTCTGCCTCCGAGCTTACGCTCCCAGCTTACAAAACTGACATCGGCGGATTTACACATTATGTCCAGACAGTCTACCGCGCCGGTAACACTCTGGACTTCGACAAATCCCAAAGACATAAGCTATTTCTCCGTTCGATTATTTCAGAACGGGAAGGATCTTCTCAACATCCGAATGAGGTCTCGGAATTACATGGACGGCAACAAGCTCGCCAAGCTTGGATGCAGCTGCCGCACCTGCCTCTGTAGCGGCCTTTACCGCTCCGACATCGCCGCGCACCATAACGGATACGAGTCCGGAACCTATCTTCTCGGTTCCCACAAGTTCAACATTGGCTGCCTTGCACATTGCATCGGCTGCTTCGATATTTGCTACGAGTCCTCTGGTCTCTACCATTCCCAAAGCTTCAAGTGACATAATGAATTCCTCCGAATACGATAATTATTTTTTATCAAACGCATTAAGTTTTAACATTTTCTCTGTACCGGGCTCCGTGTTGGCAATAATATGTGTGCTCACAACGCCCGACACCCTGTTTGCGGCATCCTTAGCCGCCTCGATCGCCGCCGTGACCGCATCCACGCTTCCGCGGAATTTGATGCACACAATAAGCGGCACGGGAAGCGAATCGGGATTTCCCGGCTTGTTTTTATCGAAGTTTTCAACGGTAACATCCGCCGCCTTGCAACCCGCATCACAAGCGGTAAACGCCGCGGCAAGTCCGTAGACCTCGATAAATCCTGTTGCCATTCCCATATTGAATCCTCCGCTTATTTATTGACTATTGCGATCTTTAAGCCCTGCATTGAAAGGTTGGTCTTCAGTGCTTCGTTGATCTCCTCAAGCGGGAACTTGTGGGTTATGAGCTTTTCGATCGGCAGACCGATCGCTTTTGCTCTCTTAAGGAAATCGAAGGTGGTCGCATAGTCTCTGAGGGTATATACCCAAGAGCCGACAACTGTAATTTCCTTCGCGCACATATCAAAGTGCGGGTTGATCGTTGCGTCTCCGCCGTTTATAAAGAAGCCGAGCTCGCAAAGTCCGCCGCCGTTTCTTATAAACTTATAGATATTTGAGTGCGCGACGGGCGAACCGGTGCACTGGAAAGCAAAATCGGCAAGATATCCGCCGAATGCATTCTTTACACCCTCGGTAAGTGCGTCAAGACCCTGATAATCCTTAAAGTTTACGGTGGCATTAGCGCCCATCTTCTTGGCAAATTCCAGTCTCTGGGCATTGCCGTCGACCGCGACGATGTTTTCAACACCCATCGCGCGGAGGACCGCTATGCACAAAAGTCCTATCGGACCGCATCCCTGAACCGCCACCCTGCTGTTGAAGCGGAGAATACCCACGGTCTTTGCGCGCTCTACCGCGTGAACAAGCACCGCAGAGGGTTCTATAAGGATACGGGAATCAAGATCGAGATCGCTTACATTGAAGATCGTTGAACCTTCACGAACGAATATGTAGTCGGAGAACCATCCGTTGAGATGGATATCGTCATCGGGCAGAAGTCCGTAAACATCCGCTCCACCGACATTCTGCTTGTTGAGATCGAACATTGTGATGTCCGGATTGTCCTTGAATATCATACAGGTGACGACCTTGTCTCCTATATGAAGGGGCTTGCCGGCACTGTCCTTGGTCACATTCTTGCCCATGGCGACTATCTCGCCGGTGCCCTCGTGTCCGAGTGCGACCGGGATGAGTCCGAACGGATCGCGCTTAAACTCATGGGCATCGGTTCCGCAGACTCCGCAGCCTTCGACCTTTACAAGGATATCGCCGTCCCCGAGTTTGGGTATCGGATATTCCTTGACATCAAAGTGCTCAGGGGATGTCAGGACCGCGACATGTGCCTTTTCGGGAATGCCTCCGACCGATCCTTGTGCGGCAGAAGGTGCAGCCGCTGCGCCGCCGTTCATTGAACTGATGACCTTTTTGACGATCTGTTCAATATCATTGGTATTGATTTCCATATAGATCCTGCCTTCTAAATCAATTTACTAAATACTTTTGCTCCGTAATCTCCGAGAGCGGTATCCTGCTCCGCGGTACCTCCGCTTACACCGAGGCCTCCGATCAATTTTCCGTCACCCGAGACAAGAGGAACTCCTCCCCCGAAGATAACAATCCTGCCGCCGTTTGTATTCTGTATCCCGTAAAGGCTTCCGCCGGGTGCCGCAAGCTTGCTCAGATCTTTAGTAGGCATCTTGAGTGCCACCGAAGTGAACGCCTTGTTTTCGGCAATGTCACGGCTTGCGATGAAGGCTCCGTTCATACTCTGCTGAGATATGATGTTTCCTCCTGCATCAGCTACCGCCACGACCGCCTTTACGCCGAGACGCGCCGCTTCCTTCTTCACCTCTTCGGTAAGATGAAGCGCAAGCTCCAGGGTCATTTCCGACCCGCCGAAACCGGTATACTCATTAACGGCATTTTTTACCGCTCTGATAATACTGTCAGTATCATACATAGTCGTCACCGACGATTATTTACCGAGCTGAGCAAGAACCTTCTTGGTGATCTCGGCTATAAGATCCTCACTTGACGAACCGCAGCCGCCGTTTCCGCCGCAGCCTCCGCAGCCGTGGCAGCTGGGCTTGCCTTCCTTGACATTCGGGCAGAGGTCGGCAGGATGCTTACCCTTGAGACCAAACTTACGACGAATCTCATAAAGTTTTTCGACCTGCGACTTTGAAAGCTCCTTGGGTCCGCCGAGCATCTTGGAGAGATAAAGAAGCTTTGCATAGAACTCAACCGACTCCATCTTATGGTAAGCATTCAGAAGAGAATCGGAATATGTAAGAGCACCGTGATTCTCAAGAAGTACCGCATCAAAATGCTGGAGGTATTTCTCGACCGCATCGGGTATCTCATCGGTAGAAGGTGTGCCGTATTCGGCTATCGGAACGCATCCGAGAGCAATAACAGCCTCGGGCATGATCGGCTGGGTAAGCGGAATTCCCGCAATGGCAAAGCTTGTGGCATAAACGGGATGTGCATGAACAACCGAATTAACATCGGGTCTCTGCTTATAAACTCTCATATGCATCTTGATCTCAGAGGAGGGCTTAAATCCGGGATTTGCCTGGATCACCTTACCGTCGGCGTCGACCTTGCATATGTACTCGGGGGTCATAAAGCCCTTGCTCACACCGGTAGGGGTGCAAAGAAACTCATGATCGTTGAGCTTTACGGAGATGTTGCCGTCGTTTGCCGCAACCATTCCCTGACCGTAGATGCGCTTACCGATGTCACAGATTTGTTTTTTGATCTCGTACTCTGATGCCATTTTTATTTTCTCCTTTATATGCGTTTTTTACAGTTTAATTATATATGTCATTCAAACAAAAGTCAACACAAAAATGTTGTTTTTTGTTGTTTTTTATCTATAAATTGTTGTTTCACTGATTATTTGCCGTAAAAGCGTTTGTGAAATTCTGCTTTCGGATCATAATCGGTCAAGAATTGTTTCAGTTCGTCTATTCCCTCGCCCGTCAGCGAGTCGACTCTGAAGATCCTCTTGCACCCTGAAAGCCTCAGCCAGCGTTCGGCTCTGTCCGGATCGGCGTTCTTTTTTGTCAATCCGGTGACGATTCCTATGACCTCGCGGTTTGCCATTGAAGCAATGTTGGGTCCGAACAAGGAAAACGGTTCGTTTGCGTCTATCAGCAGCCCCACAATATCCGCTTCATAACTGTAAAGGGCAAGTGCGCCGCCGAGTATCTTGGTTTCGGCATATTCGCCCGGGGTATCTATAAGGAATTCCCGCCTTTCGACGGTCTGCGTTTTGTCATAAGAAATGCTCTCGCCCGTGAGCGCCTGGATAAGCGTTGTTTTTCCGGCTCCGCTCCTGCCGATAAGTATCAGCTTGTTCATAGCGGGAGCTCCGTCAGGTCTTGGTTATATCGCACACCGTGAAATGAAGGACATTTTCTGCATACTCCGCCACTGCACGAACCGCCGATTCAACCTGTGACACGGTTCCCGTGACGATGAGCGTGCCGCTGAAGCGATCGACAAAGCCGAGATCAACGCCCGATGCCTTGGTGGCTATATCCCCGGCAATAATCGCCGTTTCCGCAGGTGTCATCGTTATGATGCCTATTGCGGTTTTTGAATACTCACCCGCAGGGTCGAGACCGAGCTTGACATACAGTATTTCGTCGGGGTTTGCTATTATATGCGCTATGGTTATCTGCTTACCCGGAACGATTTCCTGGATGATGCGTGCCTTGCCGTCGTTTCTTAACGCATCATATATCGTGTTTTCCATTTTCATCCCCCTATCACGCATATGAGTCCTGACTGTTCTGCGACCCTTTTGAGTATTTGCATCTTCTCATCGGTCGGCGGAGTTATATGACCCATTTCGTAATTCCTTCCGAGACCGGCGTATTTGTCCTGTCCGAGTCTGTGATACGGAAGAAGATGTATTTTTGTTACATTTTTAAGACCCGCCGCAAAACGGGCTATCTCTTCGATCTCCTCGGGAGTATCGTTAAATGTCGGTATGACCGGCACCCGTATGACCATATCTGCGGCATTCTCGGCAACGATCGCCGCATTTTGCAGGATCATCGCATTGTCTCTGCCCGTGAAGGCTTTGTGCTTTTCGGGGTTCATATGCTTTATATCCATAAGGTAATCATCGATATAAGGCAGTATCTTAAGTATCGTTGCGGCGGGCGCGCAGCTCGTGGTCTCGATTGCCGTATTTATTCCCTTTTCCTTGGCACCTTTAAACAAGGCGAGTGCAAAATCGGGCTGACAGAAGGTCTCACCGCCCGAGAGTGTCATCCCCCCGCCGCTGCGGCGATAGTATATCCTGTCCTTTTCAACCGTCTCAAGAACCTTTGCGGCGGTAATGTCTTCGCCCACGGTTTTTGTCACTCCGCCGATTGTAAGCTCCTCGGTTTTATAATTCTGAGATTCGGGATTGCAGCACCATCTGCACCTCAGCACGCAGCCTTTTAAGAATACTATCGTTCGTATTCCCGGACCGTCGTGGACGCTGAAGCGCTGAATGTCAAATATGCGCCCGGTCGTATCAAGATAATCATTCATAGGAACATTTCCTTATAAGATAATTCGCCGAAAACGGAATACCGGCGTGCTGCCACTCTGCGCTTCAGCGGTCTGCCCGCTTTGCCCGAACCGAACGGTCATGCTGTCAGTAACCGCGCTGTTCGGTTCTTCTTATTATATCATCCTGCAAAGAGCGGGAAAGTGTTGTAAACAATGCGGAATACCCTGCCACGCGCACAACAAGCGACTTGTATCTTTCGGGGTGCTTCTGAGCGTCGAGAAGGGTCTCTCTGTCGACAACATTGAACTGCATATGACTGCCCTTCTGATCAAAATATCCCCTTACGAGCGCCACAAAGCTTTCAAGACCGCTTTCGCCTTTAAGTGCCGAAGGATGGAATTTCATATTGAACAGGGTCCCGTGTGAGGCAATGTAGTGATCCAGCTTGGAGACCGAGTTGCAGGATGCGGTCGGACCGTGAGTGTCTCTTCCCGCCGCAGGCGAAACGCCGTCGGCAACCGGTGTGCCTGCAAGGCGCCCGTCCGGAGTGGCGCCGGTCTGCGCGCCGAGAGGAACATTTGCAGAGACCGGGTAAAGTCCCGCCTGGAACATACCCCCGCGCGGATTGCGGTATTTTTCGAGAGGCCTTGTATAGAAATACGCAGCTTCCCTTGCAAAGTAGTCCACCTCGGGGACATCGTTTCCAAACTTGTCCAAAGCCTCGATATCCTTTTTAAGCCTGTCGTAAAGTGCTTTTTTCTCGGGCTCGGTCGGATTCTTTCCCACGCTCTCGCATATAGCCCTTATCTCATCGACACTGCAGATCTTACCTTTATTAGCAAGCTCCTTTACTATCAAAGCGCATATTCTCTCGGTT
>CAUCSW010000009.1 GCA_958445555.1 uncultured Clostridia bacterium
TGCTCATCTGCGGATCACCTCATCGCTTTTGATCCTGCCGTCCTCTATTGCAATTATTCTGTCGGACTGCAGTGCGATGTTTTCGTCATGGGTGATTATTATCAGCGTTTGATCGTATTTCTTGTTTGAAAGCTTTAAAAGCTCCACGATCTCCTGACTGTTTTTTGAATCAAGGTTTCCGGTCGGCTCATCGGCGAGAACCACTGCAGGGGCATTCATCAGGGCTCTGCCTATAGACACCCTCTGCTGCTGACCGCCCGAAAGCTCATTTGGAAGATTCATTCTTCTGTCATTAAGTCCGAGCACACCGAGCAGCTCGTTCAGGCGTTCATCGTTGACCTTTCTGCCGTCCATAAGCACCGGCAGGGTCATATTCTCGACCACATTGAGCACGGGGATAAGATTGTAGAACTGATAAATAAGACCTACCTGGCGCCTGCGGAATATTGCGAGCTGCTCCTCGTTCTGAGCATATACATCCTGTCCGTTCATATAAACCTTTCCCGAGGTGGGTCGGTCAACTCCGCCGAGTATGTGGAGCAGCGTTGATTTTCCGGAACCCGACGGACCGATTATCGCTACAAACTCGCCTTTTCCGACCGAAAACGACACATTGTCCACCGCTCTGACGGCGTTGTTCCCCGTGCCGTAGATCTTAGAAAGATGTTCTATTCTGAGCATTTCCATATTGGTTTCCTCCTTGCGTTGTTGCAGGCAGTATGAGATCGACAGAAGCTCGTTTTATGGGGGCATCCATGAGGTCTGTTCCCGTATCTGCCCGATCATACGCCTGAAATCACAAAGGCCGCGGCGGCATCCGAATCTGCATTTGTGTCCGCATACGCATTCGCATTCGAATCCGAATGCTGATTAAAATCAGCACCCGCTCGGCGGTATTGCCCTTTGTCTTGAATCATCATACAAAACGAATGTGACATTTCGGTGACCGCTTTTACATTATTTTTGTCACCTGGGATGATCCTCATTCCGATCGTCCGCAAATGCCGTCGTCCGATAACGAAAAAGGCATAAAGGAGCGAAAGAGACGCTGACGGGCTGCCCAATCCAACATTGCAGCCGCCAGTCGTTTGTATAGGCAGTCGGTCTTATATAAAGCAAAAGGGAAACGCGCCAAGGCGTTTCCCATTATGCTTCAACTGATTTAAGAACAGATCTCAGTTTGCTTTTGCAAGACGAATTACGAGAGAAGATTTCTTTCTCGCGGCGTTATTCTTATGAATAATACCCTTGCAAGCCATCTGGTCTATCTTCTTAACGGCAGCTTTTACGACTTCTTCTTTATCTGCGCTGTTTTCGGCGATAGCCTTGTCAGCCTTCTTTATAGCAGTCTTCATCGCAGTACGATACTGCTTGTTGCGTGCATAATTTGCTTCCGCAATAAGAACACGCTTCTTTGCTGATTTGATGTTAGGCATATTTGCACCTCCTTGCATACGGTTCCACAGTGAGTATATGATATCACTTTTGAGTGCGAATTGCAAGAGTTTTTTTATCTTTTTATTATATGTGTCACTCTGAGGCGCTTTTTTTCGTTCCGTAATATCTTCAAGGCCCGCATCGATCGGTTCGTGCGGGATAAAGACACCCTTTCGTGAGCAAACTAAGGGAGCGAACCAAGTGAGCAAAGTTAGGTAAGTCTTAATGACGGAAATGCTCCGAATGACAGGATAAGTGAGTCAAAAAACAGGAAACGCGCGAAAACATAAAAATCAAAAATCACCTAAGCGAAAGGATGAAAAAAGCAATGAAGAATTATTCCGACCTTGCCACCGAGTGTCGAGAGCTTGATCCGAACAGTGAGGAGCTCAAAGAAGAGGTTGTGGTGACAGACGGAGTTACCGTAAGAAGGGTGACCGTCTCAACGGACAGGACCTCCGAGATCACGGGAAGACCCAAGGGACGATATTCAACCCTTGAAGCGCCCGAAGGTCTTTCGGCGGTGAATTCCGAACGCATATCACGCGCACTTATTGAAGAGCTCTCACTCTTTTTGCCCGAGGGCGACGGTTGTGTTATTGTTGCGGGTCTCGGAAATCGCGCGGTGACGCCGGACGCGCTCGGCCCCAGAGTCGCATCGAAGATCATTGCAACGCGGCATATAACCGAAGAGCTTGCAAACAGGATAGGTCTTAAGGGTCTGAAAAGTGTTGCGGTCGTTGCGCCGGGGGTTCTCGGGCAAACGGGAATCGAAACCGCCGAAACCGTCAAAAGCGCAGTCGACACGGTGCATCCGCGCGCGGTATTGACGATCGACGCACTCACCGCGAGATCGATCGACCGCTTATGCACGCAAATACAGATCACCGATGCGGCCAAATCTCCGGGATCCGGCGTCGGGAATCGACGTGCGGAAATAAGTCAGGGTACGGTGGGGGTGCCGGTTATATCGATTGGAATACCGACAGTTGTCAACGCTTCCACAATAGCAGGTAAAGAACGCAGTGACAAAAACGATATGATAGTAACTCCCAAGGACATCGACTCGCTCATAGAATCGGCGTCATCGACGGTGGCGCTTGCGGTAAACTGTTTACTCCAGCCGTCGGTAGATATTGCAATAATAAGGAGTTGTATGTAATGGGCAAACTTATGGCATACAGACATACTGTAAGCCGTCATAAACTGCGCGGTCATACGGTACGAAGCAACATAAGGCCTTTCTTACAGAGTTTCATTCTCTCTTTTGCGGCGCTAATTGTCCCCGCCCTCCTGTTTTTTTCTGTTTGTATAATTTACAAAACTGCCGGTGAGACAAGCGGAAACGGCGGCATTGCGATCGCATACGACGATTACCGTCTTACCCTGTTTGATAATGACATCGATATCGGCTTTATCAAATATCTTGCCTACCCGGCAGCGGTAATATCAAAGATCAACTTCGGTAGCATTGATGTCATTAAATACATCATAGACAAAGTAGTCGAAGTGATAGGTATGCTCTGAGCCGAGATTGTTCTGCGTCGGGATTGAATACAATGATATCGTTGACTGTCATCGGCGCGGTTATAATCGCGATATTATGCCGTCTATCAACGACAGCAGCAAACAGCAAATGAAAATTTCTTTTGATTTTCGGTCCAATGTATGTTACACTCGATAGTAACGAATCGGTATATTTCCAAAAGGAGGGCCTGTTATGAAGATATGCGTTTTCGGAGCAGCAAGCGATACCATTGCTACTGTTTTCACGGATGAAGCCCAAAAGCTCGGCAAAAAAATCGCCGAGAGAGGGCATACGCTGGTATACGGAGCGGGTGCCACAGGCATGATGGGTGCGGTTGCCAAGGGTGTAAAGAGCGGCGGCGGCACAATCAAAGGTGTAGCGCCCGAATACTTTAACACTCCCGGGGTGTTGTTTGAGGGATGTGATGAGCTCATTTACACCGACACCATGCGTGAGCGCAAGCAGATAATGGAGGATTCATCCGATGCCTTCATTATGACTCCCGGCGGGATAGGAACATTTGAGGAATTCTTTGAGATCCTCACACTTGCGGATCTCGGAAGGCATAAAAAACCGATAGCGGTATTCAATGTGGCGGGATACTTCAACTGGGTGGACGAAGTGCTCGACTCTTCGGTTAGCCAAGGCTTTGTTTCAAAGAACATATACGGAGTGTACAACACATTTACCGACGCCGAAGAAATGCTTAACTACCTTGAAAGCGGCAAGTGATATTGTTTGTTCTTAAGAAAGGTTTATATATTTGATGAAGGCCCGGCGGGAGTGAGTGGGAATCGGGGTTCTCACTTGCGTCCGTCGGGCTTTTGCGCGGCTCCCGCGGATGCGGGAGCCGCAAAGCGGCGAGGCAGTAAGGTAACGAGGTAACGAGGCTGCAGTCGGCAAGGCGGAGCCGCGCCGCGCCCGAAGGGCGCGGCAACAAAAAAACGGCAGCGTAGGTCTTAGCGCTGCCGCATTCTTTTATTTGCCGATCGGCGAAAGATGTTCACGGAGACCGAAGCCGTTTTTTGTAAGGCGACCCCCGTTCCGGGGTCGCCGCGGCTCCGCCGAGTCCGACTTATCTTCGCTTTTCCGTCTCTTCTTATTCTCACCTGCGCATTGTTTGCGGAAAGTCTGCCCGATCTACAATATTTCCTTATAAAACCGCACGGTGAATTCGGCACCGTCATCGGTGTTTTCAGCCGAAACCGTGCCGTTCTGACCGGTTATCAGCATACGGGACAATGCCAATCCGATTCCGACGCTCTCCGCGCTCGCGTTTTTTCCGCGGTAGAATCTCTCAAAAATGTGCGGAATATCGTCTTCCGAAAACCCGCCGCCGTTATCACGAATAACAATCTCGGTGAAAATGGGTGTTTCGGATGCCGTCAGGCTTATCATGCCGCCGATCGGCGTGTGTTCGACACAGTTCTTCAATATGTTTCCGATCGCCTCGGTGCACCAACGCATATCGCCCGTAAGCTTTTCATCGGCAACAACCGACCGAAAAGATAATTCTTTCAGCTCCATTGATATCCTGAGCGGCTCGACCGCGGCGGTTATCAGGTCGCTCACATACACCGTATCCGATATGAATGCAAGCGTTCCCGCATCTATGCGGGACATCTTCAAAAGAGACTCGATCAGCCAATCCAAGCGTGACAGGCTCTTTTTAAGCTCTCTTACAAGTCTTGTTCTTTTTTGCGGCGATATATCAGGGTCCGACAACATCTGCACCGTCAGCGTCATTGATGTCAGCGGGGTCCTGAGCTGATGTGAAATATCCGCAAGTGAAGATGACAGAAACTCCCTATCCCTTCTGAGCGAATCGGACTGCTCGCGCAGACGCACGGTCATTTTCGTTATCTCGTCCGCAAGCACCGCAAGCTCTCCCTCGCCGCTTTCGCTTATAAGAACATCGGCATAACCGTGAAGGACCCTGTCGGTAAGCTCACTCAGTCTTGCTATCTCGCGGTATCTTCGCCTTGCCGAAACAAAGCCGAGTATGCAGATGAGCAGCTCCGATGTGAGGGTCACAAACGCCGCGGTCCGATTTACAAACAACAAGACCGCGAATGTAACTGCGGTCGTGACAAGCGCCGTGACGGCCGGGGTGCGAAAAGTCGGATTATTGAACATTTTCATCAGTCAACCTTATATCCGAGGCCGCGGACCGTCTTGATTATTGCGGGTTCGGACGGATCGTCCTCTATCTTTTCCCTTATCCTCTTAATATAGACAGTAAGTGTATTATCATTGACGAAATCGCCGCCCGCATCCCAGATCTCTTCAAGAAGGCGGTCTCTTGTAAGCAGTCTGCCGCGATTATTTACAAAAGTAAGAAGGATTCTGAATTCCAATGCAGACAGAGGGATCTCCTCACCTTTTTTCTTCACGCATCCCTTTTCGGCATCGACGGATACATTACAGAGGCGAACTACCGACCTGCTGCCGTATTTCCTCATTGCGTTTTTCATACGGGACACCAGCTCGCGCGGTCTGAACGGCTTTGGAACATAGTCATCGGCACCGAGGTCAAGTCCGGCAACGATACTATTTTCGTCCGCCGAGGCTGTCAGGAATATCACGGGTACATCGTATTCCGACTTTGCAGCCACGCAGACCGAAAATCCGTTACCGTCGTTTAAGTTTATATCGACGAGGATAATATCGTATTTTTTAGCCTTGTGGCGTTTTACCGCTTCGGCCTGACCGTTTGCTGCATCGACCGAAAAACCCTCTCCCGACAAATAATCGGTAAGTGATGAGACTATTCCGTTATCGTCTTCGACAAGCAACACATTCATAAACGCTTTGTGCCCTTTCCCCCGATATCCTCTGCCGCCTGCAGTCGGTATTGGTGCTTTTTTATAAATATTATCATTCTGTCTGCTTGATTTCAAGACCCGGCCTTTTCGCTCCATATTAAGGTCTCACATCTTTGACAAATGTAAAATTTTAAATTAACAAGCGCAATAACGCCGCAATTTCGGTCCTTTTGGGTTATCGGCATTGATACGACCGCCTAAAAAATCATCCCTGCCTACAGCGCGTTTATCGCATCAGGCTTTCGTAATACCTTTTCATTGAGGCTGCGTCGGCAGCCTGAGTTCCTGCGGATTCGCATATAAATGTAGGCTCAAGTCCGCGCTTTGCGACAAGCTCCATAAGCGGTTCGAAAAAGGGTCCGTAGGTCATATCCTCAAAGGTGAGATGGCATTTTTCGCCGCCTTCGGTATACTCTATTTTGGAAAAATGAGAATGAAAATGCTTTGCGCGGTATTCGCCGAGTTTATCCGATATCGTGTCGATGATTCGGCGGTAGCCGTCACTGTCGGCAGTGAGTTCTCCGTGGGTCCTGGCATTTATGTGACCGAAATCGATACAGGGTATCAGCCGTTCATCCAAAAGGCAGAGGGACACGACCTCATCAAGGGTGCCGAGCTGATTGAGCTTTCCCATTGTCTCGGGACAGATGTGCACATTCCCGAGACCGAGATTGTCAAGCTCTGCAAGTGCAGCCTTCATTGTGTCCGAAGCGAGCGAGAGCGCCTCTTCACGGCTGATCTTGCCGCAGGAGCCCGTATGGACGACTATTCTGTCCCCTCCCATTGCTTTCACGGCTTCGGCGGACGACACGATATATCCTATCGAATTCATCCGCTTTTCTCTGTCGACACCCGACATTGAGATATAGTAAGGGGCATGAAGTGAAATGCGCACTCCCGCTTCCCGTGCTTTTTTGCCGAACAGTACCGCCTTTTCCTTTCCGATGTTCACTCCTCTGCCGCACTGGTACTCATAAGCGGTGAGACCCAGCGATGCGACATATTCGGGTGCATCAAGGGTATCGCGCGACTTCACATCGGCAAAAGCCTTTTCGTTTCCCGCAGGTCCGAACAATGCACTCATTTTTTCACAACTCCCTTATACTCACAATTTTTAAGTATTATGCTCTCAAAAAAGCGCCTGACCCTGAACCACAAGCCGTTTTCCTTTTTTATATACCTCACGAAAAGCACTCTTATGCCGGCAAACCGACAACCGAGTACATCCGTGAAGATTTGGTCGCCTATAAGCGCGGTATGATTTTTGTCTGCTCCCATACGCTTTATCGCCCGACCTATTCCCTTTGTAAGCGGTTTGAGCGAGAGCGCCTCAAAAGGAAGAGACAAGGAATCCGCAAACGGCTTTATCCGTTCTTCCTTTGAGTTTGAAACTATCATAACGTTTATGCCTGACAAGCGGACACCGACGAGCCAATCCTCAACACCCTCCGCGGCTACACCGGAATGGTGTTCGCTCAGGGTATTGTCAACATCCAATAAAAGGGTGTTTACGCCGTTTTGTCTCAAATAATCGGGTGTGATCGCCGTTATGCTCACAAACATATCGTCCGGAATCAAAAAGCTCATAATATCTCCGTTCGGCAGTAAAAGTTCATAAATGTTCGGGTGGAATGCCCGGTAAATGCTCGGTGAAAAACCTGCAGGGGTGTAAGACAGCATTCAGAGAAGGGCGCCGGGCGGCACACGGAGAGGCGGAAGGCAGCGCCCTCGGCTTCCTTTGACGGGCGGTCGCCGCCCTTTATTCACGATCGGGATAAATCAAAAGGCTAACGAAAAATCGGACGCCTCTCACGATTTCATTAAAAGCGATCAGCGGAATTTGCGCTTGCGTGCAGCTTCCGACTTCTTTTTACGCTTTACCGAAGGTTTCTCGTAATGCTCTCTCTTGCGAACTTCCTGGATAACGCCGTCTTTCGCGGTCTGCCTTTTAAAACGGCGGAGTGCATTGTCGAGCGATTCGTTTTCCTTTACTCTGACCTGGCTCATCTATATTCCCTCCCTTTTGCATAAAAATGCAGGGGTATTTAAATCAAACACCTTAGCAATTTAGTGTTGCTTATTGTATTATAAACCTTGCTCCCATATCTTGTCAAGATTTTTTTGCGGCAGATACGGCATCAGACATCCTTTTCTGCGGCCTCTGACGCCATGGCACAACGGCAAGGTTGAGAGAAGTCATCACAATTATCAGGAGCACTTTTATAACCGTCTGAGGTTTTATTCTTTCAACGAACTGCAGCAACAAATGAGGAGGTACCTGTATCGGGTAAGAAGATGACTTGCGGGGCAGCACCGCGCGCCCTCCCGAAGGGAAGGCGCGAAACGAGGGGGGAGGACGTGCAGCGCTTGCCTTTTTGGGTGCAGGATACGCCGCCGTTGCCTTTATCTTCGAGCGACGGAGATGCCTGTCCTCCCCCCGTTTGACGTGCCTGCGGCGCGTCGCGGCGCTGCCCGTTTTTCACTCTTTCTCAACGCCTCTCTTTTGTATCGGTGCCATGACAGGTACCGATACAAAACACACATTGACATCGGCAAGCAAATGGTGTATAATAAAGCAACATCAGTTGCGCAACGCTTGTTGCTTAAATTTCAGATCAAGCTGCGGGTATTCGGGCAATATCGGGAAAGGTCCGGGATTCCCCCCTGATTCTAAAGGAGGACAAGATGCCGAGAAAGTATATGTTTACCAAAGAAGAGATCACCGAAGCCGCCCTTAATATAACAAGGAGGAACGGTTTTTCGGCGCTTACCGCCCGTTCCTTAGGTCAGGAGCTCGGTTGCTCTTCAAAGCCTGCATTCGGGTTGTTTGACAATATGGAGTCTGTTCAAAACGCAGTCCTCGGTACTGCACGAAAGCTCTACAACGAGCGGATCGAAAGCGGCATGGCCGAAGGAAAATATCCCCCGTATAAAGCAAGCGGTATGGCGTATATAGGATTTGCGCGTGAAGAAAAGGAACTGTTTAGGCTCTTATTTATGCGCGATCGTTCTAAAGAGGGTCCTCCGCTGGAAGACCGTGAAGAGCTGAGACCGCTCCTCGACCTTATTATGAAGAATCTCGGAATAAGCGAGGATGAAGCCTTTATTTTTCACATTGAAATGTGGATATATGTTCACGGGATCGCGTCGATGATCGCGACCTCTTATCTTGAGCTCGACGAAGAGACTGTCGGCAAAATGCTGACCGATATGTATGTCGGTCTCACACTGCGATACACCGAAAAGCAATAGACCGTTCGCGGCGGTCGGCGATGCCCGCCCGACAAATAAGGTGCGGAATAAAGGAGCAATACTATGGAAGCAATAAGGATCGAAGGTCTTACCAAGAAATACAGGGATGTCACGGCGGTGTACGATTTGAGCCTTTGTATACATAAAGGCGAACTCTTTTCTCTTTTGGGAGTAAACGGAGCAGGCAAAACGACCACCGTAAAAATGTTATGCTGCCTTGTAAAACCTACATCGGGCGATGCTTTCTTACTCGATAAAAGTATCGTTAATGAGGCTGCCGAAGTAAAGAGCGTTATAGGCGTATCACCTCAGGAGACTGCCGTTGCCCCAAATCTGACGACCGAAGAAAATCTCAAACTTATGTGCGGCGTTCACGGTTTTTCGAAGGAAAAGACCAAATACAAGATAAATGATATCCGTGACCGTTTCGGTCTCAACGAGGTAATGAAGAAAAAGGCAGGTAAGCTTTCGGGCGGTTGGCAGAGGAGACTGAGCATTGCAATGGCTCTCATAGGCGAGCCGGAAATACTGTTTTTGGATGAGCCGACCCTGGGTCTTGATGTCCTTGCACGAAGCGAGCTATGGGACATCGTGAAGTCGCTTAAGGGAAATGTGACGGTTGTTCTCACCACTCATTATATGGAGGAAGCGGAAGAGCTCTCCGACCGTATAGGAATAATGAAAAGCGGCAGGCTCCTTGCCCTCGGCACCGCAAAGGAATTAAAGAAAAAAGCAGGTCGTGAAAAATTCGAAGATGCCTTTATATCCATTGTAAAGGGGGAAGTAAAATGAAGTTGCGGACATTTTCGGTCAGGACGGCGAAGGAAATACTCCGCGATCCGCTTACGCTCTTTTTCGGGCTTGGATTCCCTTTGATACTTTTGCTGCTTCTGACTGCCATTCAGGCAAATATTCCTGTTGAGCTTTTCGAAATCGAGCGGCTGACGCCCGGTATAACCGTGTTCGGACTTTCGTTTATGACCCTGTTTTCGGCGACACTTATATCACGCGACAGAGAAAGCGCGCTTTTGCAAAGATTATATACCACGCCGCTCACGGCGGCCGATTTTATACTCGGTTACACGATACCGATTATTCCTATCGCAGTAGTTCAATGCGCGGTCTGTTATATTGCCGCATTTGCGCTCGGGATGAAATTCACCGTTTCGGTATTGTACGCGATCCTTTTCATAATTCCGATATCTGTGTTCTTCATCTCTCTCGGCTTGCTTTTCGGAACGATACTAAATGTTAAGCAGGTGGGCGGCATATGCGGAGCACTTCTTACCAATCTGAGTGCATGGCTCTCGGGCGTGTGGTTTGACCTTGAGCTTGTAGGCGGTGCTTTTAAAAAAACCGCCTATTTATTACCGTTCGTGCATGCGGTTGACCTTGAAAAGGCCGTAATAAGCGGCAACGCTGACGGAATACTTTCAAACATACCGTGGATACTCGGTTACTCTGTTGTCACCCTCATTCTTTCCATTACCGTGTTTTTGAGAAAAATGAAGCTATGACTCCCCTCTTATTCGCTTCAATGAATACAGAGCACAACAACGGCGACGATCGCTTTAAGCGACCGTCGCCGTTGTTATTGCGTATTTAATCGGCGTATTTTATTCCGCCTTGCATTTTTATGTCTGTATCCGAGCTCTATCGCCAGACAGTAAGCATAAGCCATATTACAACACCGAAAACGACAATAAATATTGCCGTTATCAGCAATGCGGCGGAAAGTGCTCCCCAAATATAAGAGCGCCTTTCTTCCCTGTTCAGACCTGTATTGTCCCCGTCCGACGCTGCCTTTGTTTTGCTTTTTACTTTTCGGCGCCCGCATTGCGGCATTATAATGTTCGGCCTTTCAAGACCGCTCATATCCGCAATGCTTCGTCCATCGTCATGGTAGTATT
>CAUCSW010000010.1 GCA_958445555.1 uncultured Clostridia bacterium
GGTATTCGTCGGGGGTGCGAACATCCAGCAGGACTGCGCCATCCGTAGTGCTATACTCTTTGACACCCTGATTTATGTCAGGGCCTTTCACAAAATCGAAGAATCTCATCTTTGCACCTCCTTACAGCATGGCGAGAATCTGATCCTTGGGTCTGGTTATATCGTCGTTGTCATAAAAAAGAGATCAAACGGGCAGTGATCCCGACGGTATACATTTTTCCGCGCACCATGCCGGTATTTCTGAAATAAAAAATGCGACTGTCTTGCAATCGTCGCATTTTATTGTTTACCTGATTTTTTTGTACGGGTGAATTACCTGCTTCTGAGCGCCTCAACGCGGCAGGCTCTGGCATAAGCTTCGGCAATGTACCTTTCTATAGGCATGTCGGAGTATTTATCGTTTTCATGCCTTCCGGGCTTTGATATTGTATTTAACTCAAAAGTCATTATACCGTCGAATCCGCATCGATCGAGCTTTTCGGCGGCAAGTTTCCAATCAACAATACCGTCAAACGGCAAAAGATGCAGATCATCAAGGTAGGTGATCTCTCCGCTGAGAGATTTCACCCCGAGGTTGTCGTTCAAGTGGGTTGCGGCAAGGCGATCCCCGTACGACAATAATAAATCGCGGCCTTTGTTATAGCACTGCTCATGACCGGAGTCCCAACAGAACTTGACCGTCGGATTGTCGGCAAAATGAGCCATAAGGGCATCGAGGTATTCTTCACCTTCGGTGTTTTCCAATGCCACCGTGATACCGAGCCTTGACGCCTCGTCGATCACTCTGCCGAAATTCTCAAAACCTTTTTCATTGGGACCGCCCGATTTTCCGAATCCGATGTATGTGTGCGCCACCATAATCGGAACCCCGTTGTCGGCACAGGCATGTACGCATTGAATAAGCTCGTCGGCTGCGCTTTTTCCGTCTGCCCACATTTCATTCATTCTTCCGAACGGGGCATGTACAGATTGGAATATCATCTTATTTTTATCCGCCGCGACCCGCGCCTCAGAGACAGAATCCTTACCGCAATATCCCATAAAAAATGCGTCAAATCCCGTTTCCTTGAAAAGCGCTATCTGCTCGGAATTAGGAAGACCGAACTGATCGTTTGTCCCCAAACAAAGCTTGTATTTTCTCACTGCTATCACTCCAAATAAAGAATCATCCTGTTGCCGGATAGGCATAACGATATCATGTACCCATACTATAACAGAATTACGGAAAAGTCAATAAATAATCAGTATTTGAGTTTCCCCATTTTTCCGGAAAGTCCGCTTCAAAAAGCATTTTCTTGTAGTGAAATCAACTCGATAGAACCGCTATATAAAACTATAAATGCTCACATTGCCGAGAATTCATAGAATTATCATTTGCACCCCTGACTGCTAAATGCCCCCTAAAATGACTTTGCACCCCCAAGCTAAAAAAGGGTGCATTTGTATCAAAATCGGAGTCGGTTCCCAAACGAAAAAGTCGCTTAAGTTTACTTAGGCGACTTTTTCAAATGAATAATAAATATTTAATCCGCTTCGCTGATGAATAATTTACTTATTTCTTTTTATATCCGCATTTCGGGCAAACGCCGTTCTCATTCAGGGCGATGCCGCACAGCGGACAGCGGTCAACGGTTCTGCTTGTTTCGTATTCCTGAGATGCGGCATTGACGCCGCTGGTGAAGGTGAGCTTGGCGATGTTCAGCTTATCCTTCAGCAGATCATACACAATTTTTATCATGCCTTCGACGGTCATGGTTTCCTTTGTCACGACCAAACGACAATCGGGATAGGCGGTTGCAAGCTCGGTTTTAAAGGCCGGGCCTTTCATCTTGTTGGTAGGTGCGCCGTCCTTGATGCCCTGAGCCTCATAAACGCCGAGAATTGCGGGCAGCAGCGGATCGTCCTCCCGCAGAACCAATGCGTGGTCAAAGTTTTTGAGAACCTCCCATGCGGTCTTCTTAATCTCATTGCAGGGAAAAACCATATTCACGCCGGGCTCCACCGAATCCTCGACCTCGATGGTCAGAACTCCGGTATGTCCGTGCAAATACTGTGCTTCGCCTTTAAATCCGTAGAAACGGTGTGCGTATTGCAGGTCTAATGTTGTAATACTTCTCATAACTGTACTCCTTTAAATCATATATTTACGGGTCATATATGCGCCCGTATGCGCCGATTGTGAAGGATGCTTGAAATCAGCGATTCTGCTGTTTCCGCGATTTTTGACAATCCGGACAAATCCCACGGAAAAGGATATCGTATCCGGTGAACGCAAAGCCGTGACTCTCCGTGATGTTTTTCTCCAAGCCGGTAATATATTCCATATCCACATCGAAAACCCGACCGCATTTCTCACACCGCACATGGCAATGCTCCTGAATCCTGTGGTCAAAGCGATCCGGTCCGCCCGGAATTTCCATTTTGCGAATTTCACCTGTTTCAGACAACAGCTTCAGATTCCGATATACCGTTGCCCTGCTGATATTCGGGTGTTCTTTCATAATGGTCTGATAAATTTCATCGGCAGTGGCATGGCACTGCAGTTTGTTCACAGCTTCAAAAACCAATGAACGCTGAATAGTGTTGCGTTTTATCATAACAATGTACACCCTATCGTTTTCTGTCCTTATTGATATTATATCTCAATAAGGATTAAATGTCAATAATTTTTTTTGATTTGAGTTTCCCTATTTTTTCAAGCCAAAGGCTGGGAGCCAAAGGCTGGAGAGCAGAAGCACAGGGGGATTTGGTGGGTTAAATAGAATATAATTTATGCCCTGCTTGTATTTTGCAAGCAAGGCAAATAAGCGGGTTTTATTTACTTTTGAGCTTTAAAAATGGGGAAACTTAAAATAATCAGTAAAAACAAATAAATGGCAGCTGCAACCGGACTATATCCCGTAAAGCTCTCCGGCGTTTTCTTTCGACGCGGCGAGCACCGATTCGGCATCAATGCCGCGTAAGGAGGCAATCTTTTCCGCAACGCGGATGATCATACCCGAATGGTTTGTTTCACCGCGATACGGAACGGGAGCCAAATACGGCGCGTCGGTCTCAAGAAGGATCCTGTCAAGCGGGATCGCTTTTGCGACCTCAGAAAGCTTTTTTGCGTTATTGAAGGTCACAACACCTCCGATCCCGATATACATACCGAGACCGATTATTTCCTTCGCCGATTCGACCGACCCCGAAAAGCAGTGTACAGTGCCTTTCGGACGGTATTTTTTAAGGATCTCCAATGTGTCCGAATGCGCTTCACGGTCATGCACAGTCACCGGAATGTCAAGAGACTTTGCAAGCTCAAGCTGTCGGCAAAAATAATCTTTCTGCTTATCGGCAGTCTCGGGCGTGTAGTGATAATCAAGTCCTATCTCGCCCAGCGCAACGCACTTATCATCACGCAAAAGCTTTTCCAGCCGCTCGGTATCAAGCGGACCGTTGTCCTCAATATTGAGCGGGTGAACACCGAACGCCGAATAGCAGATACGATGCCGTCTGCTCATTTTAAGACAGTCTTCCGCACTCTTATAACAGTCGGTCGAATTGTTGATAACGGCAGTGACGCCGAAGGCTTCAAGCTCGTCCAAAAGCTCGTCGCGGTAACCGTCAAAGCATGCGTCGTCGTAATGAGCGTGAGTGTCGACAATGCCGACTGAGTAAGGGTTTTCAAAGGAAATCGCCATCTTCCGTTATCTCACCTTGCTGCCGACGGGTATTCCGTCCGCGAAAATCACCCTTGCCTCGTCCCCGCCGACATCAGCCGCAAGGATCATACCGTTGGATTCGATCCCGCAGAGGGTCGCAGGCTTGAGATTCGATACTATTATGACCGTGTGCCCGATAAGATCCTCGGGAGCGTACCATTTTGCGATCCCCGAAGCGACGGTGCGCTCGGTGCCTGTTCCGTCGTCAAGGGTTATCTTTAAAAGCTTTTTGGATTTTTGAACCTTCTCGCAGGTCAGTACCTTTGCGGTGCGAAGATCCACCCTGCAAAAATCGTCTATCGGTATCTTGTCGAGAGAAACCGTGTTTTCGGCGGAAGCGGTCTCGCTTACCTTTCGGTTCTCTTCCTTTGCCTCAGCCATCTTTTTCTCAGCCTCTGCGGTCAGCTCCGCGAGTACCTTTTCCGCGTCAAGACGGGCAAAAAGCGGAACAGCTTCGCCGACCGTGTATTCGCTTACCGTGCCGAACGCCGTAGACTTCTCGTCGGTGCCGAGCTCGGCAAGTATCTTGTCGGAGCTTTCGGGCATTATCGGAGAAAGGAGCACCGCCGTCACCCTTATCGCTTCAAGCAGATTGTAAAGTACGGTCGACAGATATCCCTTTCTGCTCTCATCTTTTGCGAGCAGCCAGGGCGTCGTTTCATCAATGTATTTGTTGCAGCGCTTGGCAAGCTCAATGACCGCGCCTGCCGCATCCGCATTGTAATACCTGTCCATTGCCTCGGTGTACTTTTTGACCGTGCTTTCGACGGTGGAAATAAGATCGCGGTCGAAATCGTTTTCGGGCTCGCCCTTGTGTACCGTGCCGCCGAAATACTTGTTTGTCATGGCGACGCTGCGGTTCACAAGATTGCCGAGTATGTTCGCAAGATCGGTGTTGTAAACATTTATAAAACTCTCATGGGTTATGCCGCCGTCCTGCGCAAACGGCATCTGCGAAAGCAGGTAATACCTGACCGCATCGGCGCCGAACCGTGCGGCAAGCTCGTCGGCGTATATTACATTTCCCTTGGATTTGCTCATCTTGTCTTCGCCGAAAAGCACCCACGGATGCCCGAGCACCTGCTTCGGCAGCGGCTCGCCGAGAGCCATCAGAATTATCGGCCAATATATCGTGTGAAAACGGACGATATCCTTACCGATGACATGCAGATCGGCAGGCCATAACTTTTTGTACTGCTCACTGCTGCCGTCGGGATCGTAACCTATGCCGGTAATGTAGTTCGAAAGCGCATCAAGCCAAACATAGATGACATGCTTGTCGTCAAAGGTCACGGGAATGCCCCATTTGAATGAGGTTCTCGAAACGCAAAGATCGGTAAGACCGGGCTTGATGAAATTGTTGATCATCTCCGCTTTTCTTGAAGCGGGAGTGAAGAAATCGGGATTGCTTTCATAATACTCAAGCAAACGGTCGGCATACTTCCCGAGACGCAGAAAATAAGCCTCCTCCTTTGCATCGGTAACCTCGCGGCCGCAGTCGGGACATTTGCCGTCCACAAGCTGAGAGGGGGTGAAAAAGGACTCACAGGGAACACAGTACTTTCCTTCATATGAACCCTTGTATATGTCTCCCTGATCATAGAGCTTTTTGAATATCTTCTGTACGACCTTTTCGTGCTGCTCATCCGTGGTGCGTATAAACTTGTCGTATGTCGTGTTCATACTTTTCCAGACGCCTTTGATCTCAGATGAGACATTGTCGACAAATTCCTTGGGGGAAATGCCCGAGGCGTTTGCATATTCTTCAATCTTTTGACCATGCTCGTCCGAACCCGTCATAAAATATACATCATATCCCATCATCCTCTTGTAACGGGCTATCATGTCCGCAAGCACGATGTCATAGGTGTTGCCTATGTGGGGCTTTCGCGATGTGTAGGCTATGGCGGTGGTAATGTAAAACTTTTTCTTGTCAGGCATTTTGATCCTCCGTACGGCGTCGCCCCGCCTCATACCGTGAAGGTAGGGACAACTCAATTAATTTCCGACTTTCCGACAGATACCGAGATAATGCGCGGTATATCGGATATCCGCTAATATTTTATACACCGACATTATACACCCGGGAAGGCATAAATACAAGGTTTTGTTTCACCGTTGTCGAGTCCTTTATACCGACAGAAAAATCGTGATCGGTAATCGACTGCTTTTAATTAAAAAAGCAGCGCTTTGACCCTTGCCGTTTGCTTGACAAATAAGCGTAAATCGGGTAGTATATGCATTGTGATGCCGAAAAAAAACTCGGATGTTTTATGCATTACGAATATCGGTGAGAAAGGAGCGGTGCGGAATGATATTATCGGTAAACGGACTTAAAATGTCATTCGGAGATAATTCTTTGTTTCGGGATGTCTCTTTCGGCGTGGAACGGAACGACAAAATAGGCATAATCGGCTCAAACGGCTGCGGAAAAACCACTCTTTTCAATATACTGCTCGGAAAGCTTTCCGCCGAGGATGGCGGTGTTGTCCGCTCATCGGGACTTAATATCGGATATCTGCAGCAGCATGCCTGCCGCGACAGCAGCAGAACGGCGTACAGGGAAGCGGTCTCGGTCTTTGATGACCTGATAAACGAGGAAACTCGCCTTGAAAAACTGTCAAAGGAACTTGAAACCTCGCATTCCGAAACCGTCATTGCCGAATACTCCGCACTTAACGAGCATTTTATCGGAAACGGCGGACTTACCTACAAATCGCGGACGATTGCGGCTCTTAAAGGCCTCGGATTTTCGGATGACGAAATAAATTTACCCGTTTCAAGCCTGTCGGGAGGTCAGCGCTCAAAGCTTGAACTCTGCAGACTTCTTCTCTCGGCTCCCGATCTTATGCTGCTTGACGAACCGACAAACCACCTTGATATCGAATCGGTCAAATGGCTTGAAGACTACATATCATCCTTTAAGGGCGCCGCGATGATAATTTCCCATGACCGATATTTTCTTGACAGGGTCACAAACAGGACATTTTCTTTCGAGAACCGCAGACTTTATATCGTCAACGGTAACTACTCAAAATTCAGAGAAGTAAGGGAACTGCAAAAGCAGACCGAGCTTAAAGAATACGAAAACACGATGCGCGAGGTTCACAGAATAGAAGGGATCATCGAGCAGCAGCGCAGATGGAATAAAGAAAAAAATATAAAGACCGCCGAAAGCAAGGAAAAACAGATAGAACGCCTTGTAAAAGACCTTAAAAAGCCCGAGAGTGAGGAGGCGCCCATTGCGCCGACCTTCCTCATTAAATGCGAGACGGGGAACGATTGCCTTTTCTCGGAGGGACTCTCCGCCGCCTTCGGTGACAGGGTGCTTTATAAGAATGTCTGCCTGGATATAAAAATAAGGGAGCGGGTCTTCCTTATAGGCTCAAACGGCTGCGGAAAGACGACTCTTATGAAGCAGCTCCTGAACAGTCCTAAGGTGAAATTCGGGGCGGGGGTGATAACGGGATACTTCGATCAGCACGGCGAAGGCGTCCGCTCGGACAGATCCGCTTTCGGTGAACTGCGCGATTCCTTCCCCGCGATAGGGGACACCGAGCTCCGCTCCGCACTTGCCGCTTACGGATTCAGAGGCGATGAGGTCTTTGCAAAAATAGGGGATATGAGCGGCGGAGAAAGCGCCAAGGTCCTGCTTTGCAAACTCGGACTCAAAAAAGCAAACTTTCTCTTCCTTGACGAACCTACCAACCACCTTGACCTGCCGTCGAGAGAGGCGCTTGAAGCGGCACTGAAGGAATATCGCGGAACACTCTTCGTGATATCCCATGACCGATACTTCATAAATTCACTGGCGACAAGAATAGTGCGGCTGACCGAAAACGGGATAGAATCATTTTCGGGCAACTATGACGACTATATGAATGCGATCGCACCGCCGGCGGCGGACGGCGGCTCGGAGAGCGGAAATGCGGGCGGCGCAGCCGTCGGCACGGGTAACGAAAACGGTGTTGCAAAGAACACGGGAGGGCAGGACGGCACCCCGATCAACGGTGTCGGGTATGCCGGCAGAACGGAAAAACGCGGACCCGAAGCACCTATCTCCAAAAACAAGGCTGAATACCTGAAGAGAAAAGCCGATGCCTCCAAAATGCGAACACTTCGCACCGAAATAGGAAAAACCGAAGCCGAGATATCCTATCTTGAGTCCCGCACCGCCGAACTGAACGGGATGCTTATGAACGAAGAAACGGCTTCCGACTATCTCAAGGTTGCCGAGCTTACCGAGGAACTGGAAACCGCAAACAACCGGCTCGAGGAACTGACCGAACACTGGGCGGAGCTCACAATTCGGCTTGAAGAAGCGGAGGGAAAACAATGAAGACACTTTATATGACCGACCTTGACGGTACCCTGCTGATGCCCGATGCGTCGGTTTCCGACCGCACGGCACAGATCATAAACGACCTGACCTCTAAAGGCACACTTATATCGGTGTCGACCGCAAGGAGCATAGCCGACTGCGATTACATATTTGCTGCCGTTCACCCGTCTGCTCCCGTCGCCCTGATGAACGGGACCCTGATCGTATCGCCGGACCTAAAGAGAGTATTGCATTTTGAGGCCATAGACGAAGCGGTAAGAAACGAGACACTGAAAATACTGCTTGAATGCGAATGTCCTCCGAATGTGTATAAGTATTACGATAACAACACCGATGTTTTCTTCACCGAGTTTGCTTCGAAGGAGCAGCGTGAGTTTTATGAAAAGCGTAAGGATTCCTATCGCAAATTCGAGAGAGTAAAGAATTACGACCTGTCGGGAGATGTGATCTTTTTCAGCTCGGTGGCAGAGCATGAAAAGGTGGCTCCCGCAGCCGAAAGACTGAAAAAAGTAAAGGGTCTCAATGTGTCGTTTTACAAGGATGTCTATTATAAAAACGGTTGGTTTCTTGAAGTGTCATCCGAACGCTCAAGTAAGGCAAATGCCTTAAAAAAAATAAAAGAACTTACGGGTGCGGACAGGTGCGTCGTATTCGGCGATAATTTTAATGACCTGCCGATGTTTGCCGTAGCCGACAGAGCGGTCGCCGTGAAAAATGCGCGCGACGAGGTAAAGCTTGCCGCCGATGAAGTTATAGGCTCTAACTGCGAAAACGCCGTCGCCGAATACATTCTTAACAACGCTGCCCCGAACGACGGTAACGCCTGACGGGATGTCGGACGAAGCGGCGTCATTAACCGTAAAAAGTAATGCGGAGCCGAAGGGGCTTCATAAGGGAAAAGGCAGCGCAAATTTTGCGCTGCCTTCCTTTTGTACTATCCGAAAACGGATATATACCGGATTTTGATGACAAAATCCGATGCTTACTGCACCTATGGACAAAAGTGATATTCCGGGCTTTGCCCGGAGTGATATTTCCTTTCGGAAAGTGATAAAAAAGCCTCTCGGCTTTTGTGATATTATATTCGCCTGTTAAACTGCCGCATCGCCGATCTGCCGCATCGCAGACATGCAGCACTGCCTATCTGTAGCGCTGCCTACTTATTGCGCCGATCAGCCGTAATATCGGCCCGCCGCGCCGTCAGATGGTCTCGACCTTGATGATATTCGTGTTTCCGCTGCTGCCGTTCGTAATGCCGCCCGTTATGGTCACACGATCACCCGCTTTGAGCCCGAAAAGCTTTTCCGCCTTCTTCTTTGCAGAAAAGAACAAGACCTCAGTGGAGGGGTACATCTCGCACATGGCGGGAGTCACGCCCCACGAGAGGGCAAGCTTGCGCCAGGTCTTTTCATTTGTCGTAAGTCCCAATATGTCGACCGGGGGACGGAAGCGGGAAATGAGTCTCGCCGTTTTTCCCGAAAGGGTGCAGGCGACTATCGCACTTGCGCTTATGTCTATCGCCATACCGCAGGTGGCGTGGGATATCGCGTCCACAAGATCCTTTATGCGGAACTCATATGTGCGGAACACATCGCCGTAATCAATGCTCTCTTCGGCTTTTTCGGTGATCTTTGCCATTACCGAAACGGTCAGATCGGGGTACTTTCCCGCAGCGGTCTCACCCGAAAGCATCACCGCGCTCGTGCCGTCGAATACCGCGTTCGCAACATCCGATATCTCTGCTCTTGTCGGTCTCGGATTGTGTATCATCGACTCAAGCATCTCGGTGGCGGTAATGACTCTTTTTCCCAACAGGCGGCACTTTGTAATGAGCTTTTTCTGAACCGCGGGCACTTCTTCAAACGGGATCTCCACCCCGAGATCTCCTCTGCCGACCATTATTCCTTCACACTCACTGCATATTGAGTCAATGTTGTCCACACCCGAACGGTTTTCAATTTTGGCAATAAGCTCTACCCCTTCCGCATCCTCGCCGAGTGTTTTCAGGTAATTTTTGATGTCAAGAAGATCCTGCTTGCACGAAACAAACGAGCAGGCGATAAAATCTATTCCGTTCCTGATGCCGAAGGCAATGTCATCCTTGTCCTGACGACTTAAATATGTCTGCTTCAGCACGACCCCCGGAAAATTCATACTCTTTCTGTCGGTCAGCCTTCCGCTTT
>CAUCSW010000011.1 GCA_958445555.1 uncultured Clostridia bacterium
ATTATTCAATCCGTCGCTGCAAAGGAGCAGTATGTCGCCCTTTTTGAGTGTTGCCGAATCAAATTCGATCTCCACTCCGTTTAGGACTCCGACCGCCCTCGTAATAATATTCTTCTGCTGATGATTTTTTGCCTGTTCGTCGGTTATTTCTCCGCTTTCCACAAGAGACTGTACCACGGAATGGTCTCGGGTGAGGCGCTTTATTCCCGTCTCGTCGATGAGATAAGCGCGACTGTCTCCGACATGGGCGATATATGCCGTATCGTTAACGATAGCGGCAGCCACTGTCGTGGTGCCCATACCGTAAAGCTCCGATTCCTTTTTCGCGCGCTCATATATGAGCGTGTTTGCCGAGGATATTGCCGACAAAAAGAATCTTTCGGCGCTCTTTCCGTCGGTTATCTTCGCGTCGGGACCTTCGGCGATCGTAATAAACCTGCGGACCGCCATTTCACTTGCAACATTGCCGCCCGCGGCTCCGCCCATACCGTCGCAAACGACCGCCCACGGCACATTTCCTATATTGCCCGCGGCAAAGCAATCCTGATTTGTCCGACGGACAAGTCCCCTGTCTGTTGCCCCCCTGAATTCCATGCTGCTCCCTCCTTTCGGTTACTGAGCTCTTCCCTCAGGCTCGGATTCTTCTTTGGACTCGGGTCTCCCCTCCGACTCGGCTCTCCGCAGTTGTCCGCATGAGGCGTTTATATCCGCTCCGAGGGTCCTTCTCACCGTCGCGTTCATTCCCAAGGACATCAGCTTGTCTCTGAAATGCTCGACTGTTTTCCTGTCGGGACTCCTGAAGGAATTCTCTTTGACGGGATTTGCGGGTATCAGATTTATGTGACAGAGCATACCTTTAAGTCTTGACGCGAGGATCTCGGCACACCCGTCATCATCGTTAAAGCCGTCTATCACGGCATATTCAAAGGATATTCTTCTACCCGTCGCCTTGATATAGTCGCGGCAGGCGGTAAAAAGAGCCTCGGTATTCCATTTATTGTTCACGGGCATTATTTTGTTTCGGAGCTCATCGGTAGGCGCGTGAAGGGAAACCGAAAGGGTTATCGGGAGTCCCTCCTCCGCCAAGCGGTATATTCCGCTCACGACACCCGATGTCGACAATGAGATATGCCGCATCCCGATGCCCGTACCGCGCTCATCGCCGACAAGGTGAAGGAACCTCACCGAGTTATCATAATTATCAAGCGGCTCGCCCATCCCCATCATAACGACATTTGATATCCTCTCGCCGTTATCTCTTGCCGCTTCTTCGACCTGTGCGAGCATTTCGGAAGCGGTCAGATCTCGCGATTTTCCGTTCAGACCCGAAGCGCAGAATTTACATCCCATACGGCAGCCGACCTGGGTCGATATACAAACCGTGCAGCCGTGGTGGTATCTCATAAACACCGATTCGACATATTCGCCGTCAAACAGTCGGTAAAGGTACTTGACGGTACCGTCAATCGCAGAGACAAGGCGTCTCACCGTTGTTACCGAGGTCAAAAAGAATCTCTCGGACAGTGTTGCCCTGAGCCCCTTCGGAATGTCGGTCATTTCGGAAAAATCCTTTATTCCGCGCCTGACCCAGCCGCATATCTGAGTCGTTCTGTATTTAGGCAGTCCGAGGTCGGCAAGCGCCGACCCGATCTCCTCATCGGTCATAGATCTGATATCAAGCTTTTCCAATCAGCTGCACCTTTCGATAACCACGATAAAGAAGCCCGAAAGCCCCTTTTTCGGCAGATAGGTTTTCTGTGATACAAGACGGAACTCACTGTTATTTTTTAGAAATTCCGCCGTTATATACTCATTTTCTTTCTTTCTGAGAGTACAGGTCGAATATACGAGTCTTCCACCCGGTCTTACCAGTCTTGAGCAATTATTTATGATGCCGAGCTGCACGGGACGCAATCCTTCGAATGCGGCGGCATCCTTATATTTGATATCGGGTTTTTCCGCCATCATTCCCGTTCCCGAGCAGGGAACATCGCAAAGCACGCGATCGAACAGGACGCCGTTTCCTTCGTAGAGTGCGGCATCGGCTACGACCGCATTTACCGACCCGAGTCCGAGTCTCTCTGCACCTTTTTTGATGAGTTCCGCTCTGTGAGGATGCAGTTCCAATGCGGTTATGTGACAGTCGTCAAAGGCATTTTCCGCCATTGCGAAGGTCTTTCCGCCGGGAGCCGCACAGGCATCGAGTATACGGTCGCCCCGACGGGCTCCCACCGTATCGGCGCAGATTCACGACACTAAGGACTGCACATGGAAAAGTCCGTCGCCGAACAGGGATGTTTTGATAAGATCTGTGTTGCCGCCGAGCCTTACATAATGCGGCATCACTACCTCGCATTCGGCCCCGTATTCCGCGGCAAGCTTTATAAACTCCTCATCGCTTACCTTTGTATTGTTGACACGCACCACCGTTTCGGTACCGCCGAAGGAGCACTCAAGGATCCTTGTCGCCTCATCTTCTCCGTAGTCTTCAATGAGCTCGTTTACTATCGACGGGCTGCACGAATAATACGATGCCCTATCCGATCGGTCGGGAAGGTAGGCTTCCCTGTCCCTTGTGATCTTTCGAAGCACTGCATTTACAAATCCCGACAAAAAGGGCTTAGCCGTTCTTTTTATCAGTTTCACCGACTCGTTCACCGCAGCGCCGTCGTGAACCTTATCCATATAGTATATCTGATAAACACCCGTGCGCAGAATGTTTATGCAGCATTTGTCTATCTTCTTTATCTGCCGTCCCGACGCCTTTTCAATGACATGGTCAAGGGTGAGGACCCGTTCAAGCGTGCCGTAGAAAAGCGAGGCTGCGAACGCCGCGTCAAGTCCCGTAACACCTGCATCGGTAAGGTATTTGTCGAGGACGATGTTCGAATATCCGCCGTCGCCGAGCACCCTGTCAAGTGCCGCGACCGCAATGCTTCTCGGATCGTTCACCTAAGTATGCTTCCTTCCGGTAATTTTCTGCCGCTCAAAAACGCAGCAGCAGTCATTTTTGCCTTACCCTCAGGTTTTACCTCAAGTATCTCAAGTGCGGTATTATTGCCGCAGCCCACGATCAGGCGCTTGGTCGAGCAAATAACCTCGCCGACGCGGACGGACGAAGTTGTGCCGTTCGTGCCTCCCCTACCGTCGGTGCCGCTCATACCGTTTGTATCTTCTGTATTTAGGTCACGGCAGCATATGCTTTCAAGCTCTTCGCTGCCGATCGCTTTTGCGAAATACACTTTTATCCTGCTGCCTTCCGACTCAAAAAACGCCGTGGGCCAAACTATCAGTCCACGAATAAGGTTATTAAGCTCCTCAGCAGGGCGGGCAAAATCAAGGCGTGCATCGTCTTTTTTTATTATCGGAGCGCGGGTCGCAGCCGCATCATCCTGTTTATGTCTTACGGCGGTGCCGTTCTCTATTCTTTTGACCGTAGACACCGCAAGCGAAGCACCGAGAGCCGAAAGCTTTTCGGTAAGTGTTGCGGCATTATCCTCGGGAAGTATATCGACCTCTGCCGTTTCAAGTATATCGCCGGTATCCATACCCTCATCCATATACATCGTGGTGACGCCGGTACGCTTTTCGCCGCATACTATGCTCCACTGTATCGGTGAAGCACCTCTGTATTTCGGCAGCAGCGAGGCGTGGACATTCATGCATCCCTTTTTGGGCAGAGAAAGAATATCCGGCGGCAGGATCTTGCCGTATGCAACGACGACCGCGAGATCCGGTTCGATCTTTTTCAGTATTTCCTTAACTTCGCCGTCCCTCAGCGTCCTTGGCTGAAAGACGGGTATACCTGCCTGCTCCGCCCTCACCTTTACGGGGGGAGGAGTCATAACAAGTTTTCTGCCCTGAGGCTTGTCAGGCTGAGTGAAGACCGCCGCGATATCGTAACCTTCGGCGATCAATGCATCAAGCGTGCCCACCGCAAAGTCGGGGGTGCCCATAAAAACTATTTTCATCTTTCCTCCGGTCTTACGCGCCTGATCATTTTATCCTTGAAGAGGATACCGTTAAGGTGGTCTATCTCATGGCAGAAGGCGCGTGCCTTTAAGCCTTCGCCCGTAACGGTAAAAGATCTGCCGTTTCTGTCCTGTGCGCGCACGGTCACCTTTGTGGGTCTTGCCACAATACCGAAATCGCCGGGACTTGAAAGGCAGCCCTCGCTGGCCTCTTCATTGCCCTCGGATTCAATAATAACGGGGTTAACAAGCTCAATAACTCCGTCGCCGACATCGACAACGCATACTCTTTTGAGCATTCCCACCTGAGGGCCCGCAAGTCCGACTCCGTCCGCCTTATGCATAGTCTCCGCCATATCGTCAAGAAGATCGGCAAGCTTTTCGTCAAACGCAAGCACCGAGCGGCTCACCTTGCGGAGCACCGGGTCTCCTTCTTTCACAATGTTCCTGATTGCCATTATATCACCGCTTAAATGAAATTTTCCGGATTTATATCTATATACATCGAGGTTACGCTTCTGTCGCCGTCTCCGAATTCGGTCAGCAGCCTTGAGAACATATTCCTCGACTTCTTATTGTTTTTGAACTTGACCGTGAGTCTGTATCTGTATCTTCCGCCCGTTTTGGGCACCGAGGCGACGGTGGGGCCGAGCACTATCATCTTCACATCGCTATACTCGCCCGAGCCGTACTTCCCGAGCGTTTTTGCTACGCCCTCGGCAGCAGCGGCGGTCTTTTGCCTATCGGCTCCCGCAACAACTATCTGTGCCATATCGCAGAAAGGAGGATATATCATCAGCTTTCGCATTCCGATCTCTTCATTGAAAAAGCCGTCATAATCCTGCTTCGCCGCAAGTCTTACCACTTCGTTATCCGGGAATGCCGTCTGCACGATCGCCGTGCCCGGTTCGCTTCCCCTTCCCGAGCGCCCAACCACCTGTGTAAGCAGGGAAAATGTACGCTCAAGTCCGCGGTAGTCGGTTCCGTACATCGACTGGTCGGCGCTTATAACGCCTACGAGCACAACATTCGGAAAGTCAAGTCCTTTTGCCACCATCTGTGTGCCGAGCATTATATCGTATTCTCCGCGTGAGAAGGCGGAAAGGCCTTTCTCGTAAGAATCCCTTGTCATTGTGCTGTCGGAATCCATTCTGAGTATTCTCGCCGACGGAAACAACTCCGCCAGTTCCTCCTCCACCCGTTGGGTTCCGTAACCCGAATATCTGATATGCTCGCTGCCGCACTCGGGGCACTTATTCACATATTCGACCGATGCCCCGCAGCAATGGCACATCAGTCTGTTGTTTGCGGAATGGTATGTCATTGCAAGACTGCAGTTTTCGCAGGTCATAACATGACCGCACTTTGAGCATGAAACTATTGTATTTCTGCCGCGCCTGTTCAAGAGGAGGATGGCTTGTCTGCCGTTTGACAGGACCTCGTCAAGCTTTTCGGTAAGCTCCCTCGACAGTGCGGCACCTCCCTTTTGAAGGTAGGGTCTCATATCGACAGTTTCGACCGCGGGAAGCACGGCGTTTCCGTACCTCTCCGGCAGCTCACAGAATGTATATCTGCCCGATTTTGCGGCATAGTAGGTTTCTATTGACGGTGTTGCGGAAGCGAGCAAAAGGAGTGCATTATTTTCCGCAGCACGGTATTTTGCCATATCCCTTGCGTGATATCTGGGGCTTTTTTCCGACTTGTAGGTATGCTCCTGTTCCTCGTCCATAATTATCAGTCCGAGATTTTTGACCGGAGCAAATACCGCCGATCTGGTCCCGACCGCTATAGTCGCATCGCCGTTTTTGACCCGCTTCCATTCGTCCATACGAACGCCCTGCGACATAGCACTGTGAAACACGGCGACTTTATCGCCGAACAGTCCCCTGAATTTTGCCACCGTCTGAGGGGTGAGCGCGATCTCGGGCACCATTACTATGACTCCCTTACCGCATTCAAGGGCCTTTTCGCAAAGCTTTATGAATACCGAGGTCTTGCCCGAGCCCGTGACGCCGTATAGCAGAGCCGCGGCGGGGGCACTGCTTACAAGCTTTTCCTCCAGAGTATTGTATGCACGCTTCTGAGCTTCGGTCAATGTCGGCATACTCTGCTTTTCAACGGGTCCGCTCTTCGGGGCGCGGTAATATGTTTGTTCGAATACTTCGGCAGCACCGCTTTTTGCAAGTCCGTTCACGACCGCAATGCTCACGCCCGAGAAGTAGCAGAGCTCCTTCACACTGCAGCATCCGATATCAAATAACAGACTCAAGGTCGATTTTTGCTTGGGTGTCAGCTTTATATCGCCGTTTTCGGCAGCTGATGTCGGTCTTATCATCTTGCAGCCCGCATCACCCGCGTTGCGGACCGCCGTGTCCGCCCTCGTAATTATTCCCTTCTTAACAAGTGAAGGTATAACCGATGAGTTTTCATCCATTCCGAGTTTTTTAAGAACAGATCTTTTATCGGCACTGCCCGTTGTGCGCCCGATAAGTGCGGCGACCGCCGCCTCATCCCCTTCAAGAGAGGATATATCGGCTCCCTCGCAAAGGACATAGCTCTCGCGCACCGTGAAGCAGATCCCGTACGGCAGTATCGTTTTCACAGCATTGAACCAGGTAAAGAAGGTAGTTTTCTTAAGTTGTCTGACAACGCCGAGAAGCTCCTTATCGAGAAGCGGTTTTTCGTCTATTATACCGACGATCGATTTGAGCTTGTCGGTCTCGCCCTGCCCTCTTAAAACAATAAGTCCCTGCCTTATACGATTGCCTCTTCCGAAAGGGACGGTGACCCTTACGCCTTCAACCGCCGTTTCACGGAATTCGGCGGGCACCGCATATGAATAGGGCTTGTCTATGCCGTACACCGTCGATTCAAGAACGACACCGACCGTTTCAGCAAACATATTATTCTATTCGTCCTTGCCGCACTCTTCGGCAGCGATCTCGTCCATGGCAAGCGTTACCGGCTTTTCGGTAAGCTCCACGCCGTCGGCGCGTGCTTTGTCGGTAATTCTTCTTGCCTCATGCGCAACACGCAGAACAAGGCGATATCTGTTGTTTTCCTTTGTAATAAGTTTTCCGATCGAAGGATTAAGCATTTTTTTGCACCTCTGTGTTTATTCGGCAATGCGCTTTCGCCGATACCGTGAGCAGCTCTGCTCTGCGCCGATCCGCGGCATCCGACCGCCGTGCATTGACCGTGATTTGCATTTATATTGTAAGACCCGACCGTACTGCCGTTATGCCGGCGGGTCTTCTTCGCCGCATAATGACGCATACCACCGCTCAGAGCGGGTAAATCAGCCTCCGTTTTCCTCGCCGTTTATTCTCTCGGCGACAGTTTCGGGCTGAAGATATGTCAAAATCACATTGTCGCTGTCGGTTATCAGAACCGACTTTGTTTTTCTGCCGTGTGAAGCGTCGATAAGAGTGCCCGCTTCCTTGGCATCCTGGATTATCCTTTTTATGGGGGCAGACTCAGGTGTCACCACGGCGATTATTCTTTCAGCCGACACCATATTTCCGAACCCTATGTTAACAAGCTTCATCGGTCTTCCTCCCGCTGCCTTGTGCATACCGCGGTTTTTTCTCCTGCAAAAGGCAGTCTATTCTATATTCTGGACCTGCTCGCGGATCTTCTCTATCTCCGATTTCATATCGACAACCGTAGAAGCGATAAACGCGTCCTGCGCCTTTGAGCCGATCGTATTGGTCTCCCGATTCATTTCCTGGACGATGAAATCGAGCTTTCTGCCCGCCTCGCCGTCACTTTTCAGCAAAGCCAATAATTGCTCGATATGGCTGCGAAGTCTGACCGTCTCCTCGGCGACCGCCACCTTGTCGGCATATATTGCCGCCTCGGTCACTATACGCTGCTCATCGGGTTCGCATCCGTCAAGGACCTCTTTTATTACCGAGGTCAGCCGTTCGCGATACTCCTTGACCGTCTCGGGCGATCTTTCTTCAACATACTCAACGCCCTTCAGCACCGCATCCGTACGGGAGGAAATGTCATCGGCAAGCCTTTTTCCCTCATCCGAACGCATTTTCACAAGTGCGGATACCGCACCGACCGTTGCTTTCATCACCGCTTCGGTCAGTTTTTCTTCGTCGGCCTCCTCGCGCTTCACCGTAAATATCTCGGGATTGGATGCGACGACCGATAACGACAGATCGTTTTTCAGCTTATAGTCCTTCGCAAGCGAACGGAGGGCGGAAATATATGCATCCGCATATTCGCGGTTTACGGTTATGCCCGCGCCGCCTTTTTCGGCCTCCGAGACGGTGATCGAAAGATCGACCTTGCCGCGGATGACCGACTTGCGGACCTCCTGTTTTATCTCGTTCTCAAGAAATTGACAGTTTTTGGGACAACGCAGAGAAAAGTCAAAGAAACGGTGGTTGACCGAGCGTATTTCGGCGATGACGGTCAGCCCGTCAACACTTGCTTCGGCACGACCGAAGCCCGTCATGCTTTTAACCATTGTGCGATCCTCCTGTATCAGGCAGCGGCAGAAAAATGATTTTTCCCCTATGCCCGCTATGACTCCAATATAACTATTCATCATATTTTACCAAATATCAAGCGGTAATGTCAACACTTTGCGAAGTTTTTTTACCGAGGAATACAAGAGAAGCGATAAATGCCTTCTCCGCTGCATAATCTGACGGGAGTCGAACCCCTGCAGCTTATCATTCGTGATGCAAAAGCATCAGGCGGCGCGCAAGGTGCGCCGCCCCGAGGCCAGCGGTCTACGGTGACTGTATGTGAGAAAAACGGGCTTTGCGGCGCGTAGGGTGCGCCGCAAAGCCCGTATTAACAAACCCGTGTTCTAAAACAAAAGTATCAATGACACTGCCGCAGCGACAAGCAGCGCTGCCGATGCCGCGATCAAAAAGATCCTTCTTCTCCTTCTTTTTGTCCGCAGGTATCCATATGTTATTTCCGCGGTCTCCACGCCGACGCCCCCGCCTAAAAGTGTATGTTCGGCGATCTGCTTTGCCTCTTGTTCAAGTTTTTCGTTTCCCTTTTCGTCTCTTTCGGGACGAACGAAAAATATCGCTTTGTAAAAGCAATCATTTTCAAGGTCATTTATTTCGATTATTCTCTTATTTACCCCTCTCAGCACGGCATCGCATCTCCTTTATATTTATTATACTTTAATCAACCGTTGCTTGCCGCGACGACCGCATCACCGTATCGTATACGGCAGTTGTCACGCCGAAGCCTCAAACCTTATTTTTCCGAAGGTTCCCCGTTTTATTCAGTTCTTTAGCCATTAAACGGAAATTTCGGCTCTCGGTAAAACGTTAGTGCCGTTAAAGATTTTCAAGAGCCGGGATGTGCAACCATATCCGTATAAAGTTTACATAACATCTGTGCATAACTCTGTTTATAACTTTCAAAACCCTTGTTTCGCGGGAGGTTTTTTACTGACATTTACCATAATCGACATATTATGTCACCCGATGCAAAAAATCGCCTTAATGCTCAAGCCGAGGCACTTAGCCGAAAAAATACTGAAAATTATCGGTGATATGGTAAACATCCTGCAAGTCAGGGGCTTTTCCGGGGCGTTCGTCGTAAAACTGTTTGATATGACCCTTAGACAGTAAAATCATCAACACAGTGATACAAAAACTGCCGAATTGTCAGCGTTGTCAGACCAAAAACAGCATTGCCAATCAGGGAAACAGGTGTTATAATAACCTTACGGCGCAAAGCGGCAGTGAAGCCGACTTCGTTGGCAGTTGATCTGACTTTTTTTACGAAAGGAGACCCGGCATATGGCAGCCGATGTATTTGAGAGGGACGGCAGCACCGTTATTTCGGGAGAAAAGCATTTTGATCTTGCCCAGACTCTCGACTGCGGACAAGCCTTCAGGTGGTCACCGCTCCCCGACGGCAGCTGGATCGGAGCTGCAGGCAACCGTCCGCTTACGATCAGGCGTGACGGTGATGATATAATCCTTGAAGGGGTTTCTCTTGCCGAATACAACTCTTATTGGCGAACATACTTTGATATGGATCGTGACTACGATGAGATCATCAGCACGGTCTCGGTCGATGATACATTAAAGAGGATCGCGGCAGCGGGCGGAGGAATACGCATACTGCGTCAGGAAGCGTGGGAGGCATTGTGTTCATTTATAATATCTCAAAACAACAATATTACCCGAATAAAAGGTATACTCACGCGGCTTTGTGATACATACGGAGCTCCGCCCGT